>DATEME010000107.1:0-4809 GCA_035275865.1 Candidatus Acidiferrales bacterium
GCTCCTGCTCGATTACGGTAATTTCATCGTTCATATCTTCAGCGAACGCGCCCGCGAGTATTACGATCTCGAACGCCTCTGGCGCAACGCCGAGCGCCTCGACATCACTGACTCTGCCTCGCCGCATGCGTCCCGCGAACCGGAAGCCGGCGCCGCCCACCGCTGACGCCCGCGATCCGCGCGAACGCTCGTATCATGGCCACACCAGGCATCAAAAACGGCACTACTCGTCATCTCTGCAGGACGCGAAGCGGCCTGAAGGATCTCTCTTCGCCTTTGCCTCTCGCAGCCCGAACTTCCGCACACGCGCCGATCTATGCTTCACTATCGCCATGAAAATTCGCCTCCTCATGCTCGGTAAAACTCGCCGCGAAGAATGCCGTACTTTGATCGACGATTACGCCGCCCGCATCCGCCGCTATGCCGAGCTCGAAATCACCGAACTCCGCGATTCATCTCCCGCAGCCCTCCTCAAGCTGAAACTCGATCCTGCGTCCACGATCGCTCTTCTCGATGCCGCCGGCAAACAATTCACCTCGCATCAATTCGCCAAATGGCTCGGCGATCTCCGCGACCGCGCCGTCCGCGAACTCATCTTCCTCTGTGGTGGCGCCGAAGGATTTCCCGACGATCTACGCACGAAAGCCTCGCAAAAGATTTCCCTTTCAACGTTAACGATGCCGCACGAATTCGCCCGTGTGGTACTGGCGGAACAGATTTACCGCGCCTTCGCCATCCTCGTCGGCCACCCATATCCAAAATAATTCGGCCAAACGATACTTCATGTAGGCCGATCTACACGATTTACCCCTTCCCCCGCGCGTGCAGGATGCGAAACAATGAAGCGATGTGCATTCGTAGCGCTGCCAAGCTGTAAATCTGCTAAAAGGAGGTCGCCTCGATGCATTTTTCTTTCGCTTATTGGAAGCCGTGGATATGGTCCGCGGGAATTTTGGTTGGCGGCGTTGCGCTGGCTCTTCTGTTCCGCCTCGTATTATTCGCGATACTCAAGCGTTTCGCCCGGCGCTCTCCCAGCATGTTGAAGGACTCTCTCATTCTTCACACTCAACGTGCGTCCCGCTGGATGCTGCCCCTGCTCGCTATCACCATCGCCGCGCCTGCGGCTCCTTTGCCTCCGATGCTCAAATCGGTCCTGGCACACGTCACGGGCATCGCGTTCATCGCCTCCGTTGCATGGCTGCTGCTCTTGCTCACCGATGTCGCCGTCGATGTTCTCGACTCACGCTATCGCGTCGACGTTGCCGATAATTTGCTAGCCCGCAAGGTTCAGACGCAGCTTCGCGCCATGCGCAGAATTGTGTCCGTCGTGATCGTTGTTGTCGCCGGGGCGCTCGCATTGATGACGATTCCCTCCATCCACCAGATCGGCACAAGCGTACTGGCCTCTGCCGGATTGGCCGGTTTGGTCGTGGGCATGGCGATGAAGCCCACTTTCTCCAGTCTCGTCGCTGGAATTCAGATCGCTCTCACTCAACCGATTCGGCTCGATGATGTCGTTGTCGTGCAGGGTGAATGGGGCTGGATCGAGGAAATTGAGACGACCTACGTCGTCGTCCGCATCTGGGATTTGCGCCGCCTCGTGCTTCCGCTGTCTTACTTCATCGAGCAGCCCTTCGAAAATTGGACACGCACAAGCGCTGATCTGCTCGCTTACGTCGTTCTCTGGGTGGACTACACGACGCCTGTCGAAGAACTTCGCCAGGAGTTAACGCGAATCCTGAAGTCCACGAATTACTGGAAGGGTGAGGTCAACGTTCTGCAAGTGATTGATTCAAACGACCGAGCCATGCAAGTGCGCGCCCTGATGGATGCTTCCGATTCCAGCGTCGCGTGGAATCTCCGCTGCCTGGTTCGCGAAAAGCTGATCGAGTTCATTCAGCAGCGCTATCCGGGGTCCCTGCCCCGTCTCCGCGGCGAATTCGAAGCAACGCCTTTGGAACACGCGCCGAATGGCTCGCCATTTAAGAAGAACCCGCTCCCGCAACCCCACTCTGCATAGCCACGGCGTTTGGTTGTCTTTCGCAGCAGCCATCGTTGCCCGCGAATTGTGCGGACGCTCCTCTGCGCGCGCTTTTGTGTGCTTTTGACTCTGTAGAGGCCGACTCGCCTTTCAGTCGGGCAGCCTTGGCTTCGGTTTTTGCCGTTGAATTGGTCTTCTAGTGTCAATTGCTGCGCGACGCCCTCAGACCAGAAGGGCTATGCAGGGCTCGGCGCGCGCAGCGCGTGCTTTTCGACTTTCGTCACGCGATTCTTGTCGTCGACAAACACAACCACGGGCACAAGATCATCGATCTCGGAAGGTTCCAGATACGCTTCGGCGATGATGATCACTTTGTCGCCGGGCTGAAATAGCCGCGCCGGGGGACCATTCAGGCAGATCGTCCCGCTGCCCCGCTCTCCGGCAATGGCATAGGTCTGCCACGCAGCGGCATTGGAGACGTTGTGCACCTTTACCATCTGAAAGGGCTTGATCCCGCTCTTATCGAGCAGCACCTCATCGATCGTAATCGAGCCAACGTAATTCAGGTCGGCTTCCGTGACGGTAGCCCGGTGGATCTTTGCCACGCAGAAACGAGTGAGCATGCTTCCATTTTACACAAATTCCCAGCCGCCCGCGCCGCGCCGCCCCATACCTGTGCTCGCGCGCTAGTCCCGTGCCCCCACCGCTTCCTTCTCCAGCAGCGCCTGTTTCCGCTCCAGTCCCCACCGGTATCCCGCCAAACTTCCATCCTGGCGCACCACTCGATGGCACGGCACGACCACGGACACGGGGTTGGTTGCACACGCGCGCGCCACGGCTCTTATCGCTTTCGGTTTTCCGATACGCCGGGCCACTTCGGTGTAAGTCACCGTGGTTCCGTACGGAATCTTCCGCAACTCTTCCCACACGCGTCTGCGGAACGCCGTCCCTTGAACATCCGTAGGCAAATCGAGATGCGGCTCTTGCCCTTTCAGATGCGCGACGATTTTCTCGACCCATGTCCTAAGCTCCGCACGCGCGTGAGCATCCTCGCTAATCTCCGCCCGCGGATATTCTTCCCGCAACGCGCTCTCGAGCCCCTCGTCCGATTTTCCCAGGTAAACGGCGCTGATCCCCCTTCCCGTAGCGCCCACCAGCAGCCGCCCCAGCGGAGAACTCACAATCGTGTAGTGAATCTGCATGCCCTCTCCGCCGCGTCCATACGCTCGCGGAGTCATTCCCAGCTGGCTCGGCGCACGCTCGTAGAGTCTGCTCGACGAGCCGAATCCCGCATCATAAAGTGCCATCGTCACATTGCCTCCTTTTCGTAACTGCAATTTCAATCGCCTCATCCGCAGCGCGTCCGCATACTGTCTCGGCGTAATTCCGATCGAGCGCCGGAACGCTCGCTCAAGCTGATGGGCGCTCATCTTCACTCCTCGCGCGAGCGTCGCGAGCTTCAACGCGCCCTCGTCTTCTTCCATACCATCCCCAAGAATCTGCTTTTCAATCGCGCGGCACACAGTCGATACCGCCCGCAGCCTGCCGTCCGTCACGTCCGCGCTTCGCGGCATGCATCTCTTGCAAGGACGGAATCCTTGCCGCTCGGCAGCCTCAGGGAGGGCAAAGAACTCGACCTTGTCCCGGGAAGGCCGTCGCGAAGCGCATGAGGGCCGGCAATAAATCCCCGTCGACCGGACGCCGTAGACGAATTTTCCGTCTGCCCGGGAGTCTCGTTCTTCCACGGCCTTCCATAAGGCCGTTGGAGATCCCATGTATGTCGCTGTATTCGTTTGGCTTAGCTGCATGATCGCTGACCTTGCTTCGCATCCTAAGATAATCGGGTCTCGCATGCTCTTCTATCCGATTCTCGCGGCAAAATCTCCACGCTTGGCTGAGCCATGCGATGCTTAGGGCGATTACCCTAATTTTTAGGGGTTAGCCTTTAGACACCTTCTACATTCTTTCGTGTATGCAGCGTTGACGCATTTTGTCTGCAAAGGCATATTCGGTGGACCTGACGGGGGTCAGGGTAGGCCAAGCATTGGGAGAGTATCATGGGAGCTGCTCCGATTTGGGACGGACAGCCAGCCGTAGTCTCACCGCTGCGCAATCCGAAGCCCTACACCGAAATCACGGAGATCGTTCCGGCGAAAACGCCTAAGCCGGGACCCCGGCGCTATTTCACTCGCGTTCCGACTCACGCCATTGGCGTAGCCAGCGAGCGCCGCCGTTACCCGCGTGCAGCCCTTTCCTTGCCTTTGCGTCTCCTGCGCGTCGAAGGCGCGTCGGAATTCCACCCCGTGCTTCTTGTCACGCGCAACATCAGCTCGAGCGGCGTATTTTTTCTCGCCCCTCGCGAAATTCCTCTCGGCAAGGCCATTGAACTCGAAGTGGCCCTCGTCGCGCGCCCGTTCGGTTCGGGAAGCGTCCAGATGATCACCGCCGCACACGTCGTCCGCACCGAAGAGTGCGACACGCCCGGCTGGCACGGCTACGGCGCCAGCTTCGATGACTTCGCCCTCCAGCGCGACGACGTCATTCCCTAGGCGTAGGCGTTTTTGTCTACGTCGGCTTCACGCTCAAACGCAAGTTTCAACCTCGACGCGCCCCTCCGCAAAGAGTTCGTGAATTGCCTCAATATGCGGCGCTAGAAATGTCTCTCGATCCAGATTGCCTTTGATTACCTCCGCGCTGCCGTCTGCCACGATGAATCGCATATCCTTCACTCCAAGATAACCAAACAATGTTCGGAGCCACGGAACCAGATAATTTTCAGATGCCCTTGCCGAACCGGCACTGTGGGGCCAGCCCGCCGCGATAACAAA
>DATEME010000108.1:0-6350 GCA_035275865.1 Candidatus Acidiferrales bacterium
GAGCATCGTGAGCCATGGCATGTCCAGCCGGACGCCGAGCCACGCGCCCGCAACACCCGCAATCACGGCCAGCGTGCTCCAAACGTCCGTCGAAAAGTGCAGCGCGTCCGCTTCGAGCGCTTCGCTCGGATATTGCTGCGCGACGCGCCTCAACTTGCGCGCCCGCAGCAGGTCGATCATCAGGCACAGCAGAAGCACGAGGATCGCTGTAAGGCTTGGCCGCAGTTGCGGCGTGTGGAAGAGCAACCGCTGAAAGGCTTCCCAAATGATATAAACCGCCGTCAGCAGTAACAGCCCCGTTTCGACAAACGCCGAAAAGCTTTCATATTTCCCGTGGCCGTAAAGATGCGTTGCGTCGGCAGGGCGATCGGAAACGCGAATGGAAAGATACGTAATCACTGCCGCGATTAGATCGAGGATCGAATGCAGCGCCTCAGACAAAATGCCTAAGCTGCCCGTCGCCACCGCCGCGAGCACCTTCAGCGTCACGAGCACGATTGCCGACCCAACGGACGCGAGCGCCGCTAAGCGCTTCTCATGGCTGGGATTGGACGGTTTGGTCATGAATGCCGATTATATCGGCGCGGCCTCCGCCCACCAATTTTGACTATGGTTGGTGCGTCGAATCGGGCATGCATTTTCCCCGAGACGCGATGCCTTGTATAGTTATAGTGCAGCCATTCAAAGGCGCAATCCACCACAATGGTGCAGGTCACTCTGGAGCCCAATCCGCCCGTTCGTATGGCGACCCGGCCATCGCCCCGTCTGTGGCACAGATGGTGGTTTTGGCCGCTTGTCCTTTTGCTGCTTGGCTTCTTTATTGACTCCGTCATTATCGAGCCCTACCGCATTGAAACGACGCATTACCAGATTCAGGGCGCCGTCACGGCGCCGCTCAAAATCGCGGAGCTAAGCGATCTGCACACTCACGGGCTCGGGCGTCGCGAGCGCCATATGGTTGCGATTCTCGCCGCCGAAAAGCCGGACGTAATCGTTATCACGGGAGACAGCCTCGGCGGCTATGGTGGCACATACGAGGACACCCAGAAGGTGTATGAACAGCTCCATGCTCCCCTAGGCGTCTGGTTCGTTCGCGGAAACTGGGAAAATAATCGCCCTTATCGGCCCACGCGCCGCGAGCGCCAATTCTACGAAGATTCCGGCGTTCACCTTCTCGTGAATGCAAACGCGCAGTTGCGCCCCGACGTCTGGCTGATTGGGCTCGACGATCCTTCCAGCGGTACCGTGCGGTTGGACAAGGCGCTCGCCGGTGTGCCGGCCGGCGCGTACAAGATTGCTGCCTTTCACGCGCCCGGCTATTTCGACCACATCGCAAGCCGCGTGAACCTCGTTCTCGCTGGCCATACGCACGGCGGCCAGGTTCACATCCCCTTGGTTCCGACGTTCTGGCTGCCGGAAGACAGCGGCTCTTATGTCGCGGGCTGGTACGCAAAGGACGGTGCCAAAATGTATGTAAACCGTGGCCTCGGTTGGACCGCGCTGCCCATTCGCTTCCTTTGCCGCCCGGAAGTCACCATCGTCACGGTCGAACCCGAAGCCAAAAGCGCTTGGGTCGCCCGGGCGATCCGCAATTTCGGGTTATCATAGAGTTTCCTGAAGGCCGCACGGAACAGCCTGCAAGATAGCAAGGAGGCAACGTTGATCGCACGTTACACGCGCGCCGCGATGGGCCGCGTCTGGAGCGAAGAAAACAAATTCCAGAAGTGGCTCGATGTCGAACTGGCCGCCAGCGAAACGCTCGCCGAGGCCGGCATCGTGCCGCGAGAAGCCGCGGCCAAACTCCGCGAACGCGCCCGCGTCGACGTTGTCCGCATCAACGAAATCGAAGCCAAGGTAAAGCATGACGTGATCGCCTTCACGATTGCCGTGCAGGAATCCGTCGGCGATCCGGAAGCCGCCCGGTGGCTGCACTACGGCATGACTTCCAACGACGTTGTCGACACGGCGCAAGCGCTGCTGCTTCGCGAAGCTTCGGATTTGATCGCAAAAGGCATCGCGCGGCTCGGCGAAGCCCTCGAAAAGCGCGCATGGGAATTCAAAGACACGCCGGAAATCGGCCGCACACACGGCGTTCATGCTGAGCCGATCACCTTCGGCCTTAAAGTCGCGAACTGGTACGCGGAAAATCGCCGCGATGCTGCGCGCTTTGAGGCCGCCGCGCAGCAAGTTGCCGTCGGGAAGATCTCAGGCGCCGTAGGTACCTGCACGCACCTTGGCTCGGACATCGAAGAGAAAATCTGCAAGCGTCTCGGCCTTGCCGTTGCGCCAATCACTTCGCAGGTAATCGAACGCGACCGCCACGCGCAATACGTCAGCACGCTCGCAATCGCCGCGGCCTCGCTCGAACGCATCGCCCAGGAAATTCGCCATTTGCAGCGCACGGAAGTTCGCGAAGCCGAAGAGCCGTTTGGCGGCGAACAGCGCGGCAGCTCGGCCATGCCTCATAAGCGCAATCCCGTTTCGAGCGAACAGATTTGCGGCCTCGCTCGCGTCGTGCGCGCGAATTCTCTCGCAGCGCTCGAAAATATCGCGCTGTGGCATGAACGCGATATTTCGCACAGCTCCGTCGAGCGCGTCATCCTTCCCGATTCCACCATCCTGCTCGACTATATGCTGCACCGCACCACTGAAATCGTCTCGAACATGAAGGTCTTTCCCGCACGCATGCGCCGCAATCTCGACGCAACCCAGGGGCTGGTGTTTTCAGGGCAGCTTTTGCAGGATTTAGTCGAACACGGCGCGCCGCGCGAAGGCGCTTATAAATGGGTGCAGGGTCACGCCATGGCAGCGTGGGAATCGGAAACCAGCTTCCGCGATCGCGTCGCCAATGACGAAAACATTCGCAAGTTCATGGATGAAAAAGCCCTGGCGCATACTTTCGATTTGCAGCGCCAACTCCGCGCAGTTGACGCGATTTTTGCCCGCGTCTTCGGACGCACCTCCGCCGCAGCTTCATCGCAGAAATAGCCGTGCATGTTTGAGTGATTCGCTTTTCCGGCAGTTGGACTACTGCACGCGCTGGATGTACCGTCCCTCGGACGTATCCACCTTTATCTTGTCGCCGGTGCCAATAAACGGAGGCACGTTGACCACAAGCCCCGTCTCGAGTTTTGCCGGCTTCATCACGGCGCTTGCCGTCGCCTTCTGGATGCTCGGCTCGGTGTCAACCACGGTCAGGTCAACCGTATCCGGCAGGAGCACGCCGATCGCCTTGTCGTTGTAATACTCGATCTTCACCGGCATGTTGGGGATCAAATAATCCTTCGTGTCGCCCACCACGTCCTGCTGCAACGCAAGCTGCTCGTAGTTTTCCGTATTCATGAAGTGGTGGCCTTCGCCGTCGCTGTAGAGGTATTCGAACTCGATTTCGTCCACCACCACTTTGTCTATCGTTTCTTCAGCCCGGAACCGGTAATCGATCATCGAACCGCTGCGCAAGTTGCGCATTTTCGTCTGCATCGAGCCGCGCTTGTTCCCCGGCGTGCGGTGGTCCACGCTATAGACCACGTGCAAATCGCCCTCGTGGTTGATGATCATGCCCGGACGCACTTGTGTTGCTTTGATGTATGACATTGCTTCCGAAGTCTCCTCTGGAATTTGTCTCAGAGTCTCGCTGCCGTGATGAGCGTAGGCGGAGCGCATTCCGCGCATTGCGGAAGTCTCAATTATACGGAACGCCCGCGTATCGGGTCAAACGAGCGCGTAGATGTTCATTGCGATTTCGGATATCTCTTCAATTCGGGATATCTCTTCAAAATGATACGGAGTGTCGCAACCATGGCCCGTAGCCGCCGGCTCGCCCTGTACTCGCACGCTTTTAATTTTGATGCGGTAACGATCGACACAAGAGGCGAGCTGACCTTCGCGTTGAATTCAGACTATACTTTGCGAGATATGCCGAAGAACATCGAAATCAAGGCTGCCCTTAACAATGTTGGTGCGGCACGCAACACGGCCATTCGACTAAGCGGCGGAAATCCCGATGTTCTTCACCAAGAGGATGTCTTCTTCCGCTGTGAAGCCGCGCGACTGAAGCTTCGAATTTTTGGCCCACACTCGGGAGAGCTCATCCGGTACCAGAGGTCTAACGTACCAGCCGCCCGCGTGTCCCAATATTTGATCGCTAGAACTCACGATCCGGAGATTCTGCGGAATATTCTGACAGAGACGCTGGGCGTTATCGGCGTCGTTAAAAAGACCCGCGAGCTTTTTCTGATTGGTCAGACGCGCATACACATCGACGATGTGGACGGATTGGGAGATTTTCTTGAGCTAGAGGTGGTCATGCGACCTGGACAAAAGGAGAGCGAAGGTCAAGAGATCGTCCGCGACCTGCTGTCCGAATTCTGTATCGGTCAAGACCAGTTGCTCGGCGACGCGTACATAGACGTGCTGCGGCGCAGGCAAGGACTCGCAATCTGAGCGGTGTTCATCCAACATCTGCTGACATGATTGTGGCGAGCGGCGCAATCAATTTGGTCCGCGAATGCGCAAGAACATCGGATGAGCGCTAACTAACTCCCGGTTGCGGGGCCGACTGAGCCTTCCCGTTCACGATGACGTGCTCGAACTTGAGATTGCTCACGCCGGAAGCATCGAGCTTGTCCCTTTCGAGCGTGACATCGAAGTCTTTGAACGTGATGTCACTGATCGAAGTCTGGCCGGGATTCGGCCGGATCGTCCCAAACGAACCAAAACGTCCCTTGATTCCGGCCAGGCTCAAATTGTGAACCACGGACTTTGGCGGAGCTTCCCCTTGCAGGTTCGCATATTGGGACCATGGCCGAACGGACACGATTGCACCGCCAGACGAGTCGAGCGCGATGTCTCGGAAGGAAATATCTTCGTAGCGTTGCGGCGTATCCGTTCGTAGCTTCAGGACTGCGACGCCGACGTTCCCAATCACTTTGCAATTCTCCACGATCACATCGCGGACGATCGTGGCCTCGCTGCCCAGCGTCAGCACGCCACCGCCGCGCTTGTAGACGCAATTCCGCACGCGGATATGCTCCACCGGGGGGCTGTCCGTATCTTCCATCGCGTGTGGACCTTTTGAGCCTTTTACTGCGATGCAATCGTCCGTCACCGAAAAGTAGCAGCCGTCAACCGTGACCTTCTGGCAGCTGTCCACATCGATCCCGTCGGTGCTGGGAGCCTGTCTATAGTCGTCCGGCACTTCGAAGCGCGCCTGGCGAACAAGCACGTCTTCGCACTTGTAGAGGTGGAGATTCCAGAATTGCGAGTCTTTGAACGTTGTGCCCTCGATCGTTACGCCGCGCGAACTCTCGATAAGCGCCATGCGCGCGCGAGGAACGCCGATGTTTGGAAAGTTTCCTGGGTTGGGGGACGCGTTCCGCAGCTTCCAGAAAAGGTCCCAGATCGGCCGGCCCGCTCCGTCGAGTGTTCCCTCTCCGCTGATGTGCAGGCCGTCACAGCCTTTGGCATTGATTAAGGCCGGGTTGAACTTCTCTTCGAAATGCCCTTCGATCCGCGTGCGCTGCACGGGAAAATTGGCCATGTCCGTCGCGCACTTCAGCACGGCGCCCTTTTGCAGGTGGAGATTGACCTTTGGCTTGAGAAACAGCGCGCCGCTCACGAAAACGCCTTGTGGTACGACGACTGTTCCGCCATTGCTTGCGGCCAAATGGTCAATGGCGGCCTGGATGGCCTTTGTGTTGATCGTCGCGTCATCGGCCACGGCGCCGAAATCCGTGATGGAAGCTTCTCGAGAGACCGCTCCATCGGCCGCGGCTGCCGCCCAAAGAGGAGTCGAAAGAAGTAATGATGTAAACCAGCGGCGAGTGCAGCGATTGTCAGACATGCCTATCCTCTGTGCGGAAGGTGATCGTGTCGGGAAAGGGCCTCGAATTTCTGGATCTCTTCCCGCGCCCGCGCGCGTTCAGGTCCCGATATCGATTCATCCCAGCCGCCGAAGTCACGCGAAGTTCCAATCGAGATTCTCGCACAAGTCGAGGCTAGCGCCAGTCTGGTTGAACTATTTCACTATGATCGGAGCGCTGTGTGAAATCGCGGGCGTAAAATGGATGTGGAATAAGACCCCGGCCAACTCGACCGGCGCCTCATAATCTGCGGCGATCGAGATGTCCCACAAGCCGGACGTTTCAACAGTTCCGTTCGCCGCAAACGTTCCAGGCGTGAGATTTCGATGTACCGTCACATGATCGGGAGCAGAACGAGCAGTGACGCGAATCACATCATCGAAAAGCACATCGGCGGATAATTGGATTGAAGGAGGTGTTTATGATCGAGAGACTGAAGGATCTTCCACCAGGAATTGACGGCGTGAAAGCCATCGGAATGATTTCGAA
>DATEME010000109.1:0-2947 GCA_035275865.1 Candidatus Acidiferrales bacterium
ACATCAAGGCATACATGGCTCGAATCGGTGCAAGGCCGAAGGTGCAGGAAACCATGCGGGCGGAAGGTCTGCTGGGATAGCACACACGCATCCTGCGCGCCTCCACGAAGTTCGATCTGGTCATCGACCTGACGACCGCCAGGCGCTCGGCCTCACGGTGCCGCCAACGCTTCTTGCCCGCGCCGACGAGGTGATCGAATGACGCGCCACCTTCCTCCCCCATGGCGCGCCGACAAATTTTCCGGCGGCTACGTAGTGCGGGACGCAAACGGTTTTGCCGTGGCATATGTCTACGGCCGTTCGACCGAGGCCGAGGCCATGGAGGCAAAGCAAATGACGATGGATGAAGCGAGACGCGTCGCATCAAACATCGCCAAGCTACCGGAGATGTTGAAGCGAGGGAATTCGATCAATTGAAACGGCGCGACTTCATCACGCTTTTCGGTGGCGCGACGGCGTGGCCGCTCGCGGCGCGGGCGCAGCAGGGCGAGCGGATGCGGCGCATTGGCGTGCTGATGGGTATCGCGGCGGACGATCCGGCAGGGCAGGTCCGTCTCGCGGCGTTTCTGCAAGGGCTGCAGCAATTGGGGTGGACGGAGGGTCGCAACGTCCGCATCGACATCCGCTGGGGCGCAGGTGACGCCGAGCGCAATCGCGCACTTGCCACGGAATTGGTCGCGCTCGCCCCGGACGTCATTCTGGCGACATTCCAGCGCGGCCCATCTCGCGACGCGCCACGGCATTCCTGCAACCTATCGACTGCACCACGGGCAGGTCCGCAGGTTTGCCGGGATCACGTCGAGCCGCTCGGAAGTACGAGGGATAGGGGCAATGAAGAAGCAAGAGGCAGCCGCCGCCGTCATCGACACGCTCGCCGAGAAGTGGCCGAACGCGTTCTTCGCTGACCCGCAGAAGCGGCGGCCGCTCAAGGTGGGTGTGCACCTCGACATCCTGGAGGCCCTGCCGGGCGTCAACAAGAAGACGCTATCGGCGGCCCTGCGGTTCTACACCCGACACCCCTGTTACGTGCAGGCGGTCGTCAAGGGCCAGGCCCGCGTCGACCTGAGCGGCGTCGAGGTCGGGCCGGTGAGCGAGCGGGACAGGGAGATGGCGGCGGCCGAGTTGAGGAAGGGGGCGCCGAAGCAGGAGAGGGAGGCCGAGGCGAGGAGGGCCGCTGACGAGAAGTATCGGCCGACCGGCGTCAATGCCGAGAAACCAAAACTATCGCTGCGGAAAGTCACGCCGTAGTCAGCGCGGCGCGCGGCTTCCCCACTTCGCCGATACCGCCCCGGGGGGCTGAAGCTCTTTTCCGCGTCCAAATGTGATCCGGCACGACTACGCTCGAATGTCAGCTGGTGGAGACCGGACTGCCTGGCTGGGCATGTAGGACTCGAACTCAGAAACGTCGTTGCAAATTATCCCTTTGAACGGTCGCACAGATTTGCGGGAATCCAGCCGAAACTGGCGACAGAGACTATTCGCGTTTGAGCTGCAGGGTTGGGGAGGCGCAGCTCGGGCCTAGTGCCGGCTCTAGAGCTGACCTGGCAATGACCTGACGTACCGTTTCCCGCTGATCGTCGATCCCAAAGCAATTGGCACTTGTATGATTGGCCCATGAACAACGTCCAGCAAGCAATTAGAGACGCTGCGGAAAAAGGCGGATATCGATATCGCTGGTGGAAAGTGAACGATCTCGAGCACAGCGAAGGGTACAACGGGCTGCAATTGCGCGCTCTATCGGAGCACTTGCACGACCCTGATTTCTGGAAAGCACTCGCTAAGGCACGCAAGTGGGAAGATGCAAATGCCTGGCGCTTTCACTGGCACCGCTTCATCGACCACCTCGCAGATGGAAAAGATGCTGAGAGTTTTTTCGCCGCTTTATGAGAAGCAAATGCTTCCCTAGTCCTGGATACAGACAGGCAGCGAGTCAGGGGGAAGATCATGCTTAAGGGCGCCTCTCGCCGGTCCAACGGCCAAACCCCGAAGACACTAGGCGACTTTAAGTCTCGTCGGTCTCGGGCCACGACTCAGTGTAAGATTGCAAAAAGGTGCGAGGCTACGTTCCAGCCAGACATCCACCGGGCACTTTCATCCCGCTCTCGGTGCCGCGCACGCCGTGCGCGACTCCACCGCTGGCTCGCGAGCCGCGACGGGAGCAAGCGTCGGGTTGTAGGCAAATACTGTGAGAGAAAGCAAAAATGTCACAAACGTGCGCCGATGCGCGCGCACTCAAGGTTTATGGCAATGCCGATGCCACCGTGGTGCTGACCGTATTGCATGGCGCGCGGTTGCAGTCACGCCTTGTACTTTGTCCGTTGTTTGGCGACGCTCAACAAGTAAAATATCTCGCACTTGAGCCAATGGGGGCAACGGAGGGAGGAAGCCATGATGTTGCGTATCATTCACGGCAAGCTGAAGCCGGGAACGTGGGATTCGTATGAACGCGCCTACAAGGACGTCATGGCGAAGGCCGGCAAGATCCCGGGGTTACGGGGACGCTGGCTGGCACACGCGGTCGACGATCCCGATGCCGGATATACGATGAGCCTGTGGGAGAACGAGGCGGCGATGCGCTCGTACGAAAACGGTGAAATCCTGCAGACGACAATCTTGTCGCGACTGAAACCTTTCTTCTCGGGCGATTACACCACAACCCGCTGCGAGGTCCGGTTCGCTGAAGAATTTGATCAGTAAGCCACCCTGATAGGGCCTGCGCTCAGGAGCCATCCGGGAGAGATCGGCTATGCTCTTCGTCGTTCACGCCGTCGACAAGACGGACATTTTGCCCACACGCGCCAAATTCTATCGCGCCCACCGCGTTCATCTCGATGACGCCGTCAACTACGATGTCGACGTTGTGACTGCGGGCACACTCGTTGCTGATGACGGCGAGACTCCCGTGGGCAGCATATTTGTGATTGACGCCAAGGACCGCGCCGCCGTG
>DATEME010000110.1:0-2861 GCA_035275865.1 Candidatus Acidiferrales bacterium
GTCTGCTCTTGAAGCTGTTTCTCTGTGATATATCGTAAAAGCGCCGAACAGCGTCGACTGCTCCGAAATAAGGAGTGCGAAACAATCTTTTCGACCTGAGCGGAAATAGCCTGTCGGTCAGCCTCACCCTGTGGAATCAACGAAATCGTTTCTGTTGTCGACATTGCGGCAAGCTCCCGCCCCACACGCATTATTGCGCAAAGTATCCCAAGCGATTTGCACAGTCAAGCTCTGACCGCTTTTTCTCGATAGCAAATCATATCTCCGGTTGAATTAGAACGGATGCCTTCTCGTGAAACGGCAAATCTACGGTTGTGCGCGCACGCGGGGCAACGGTGCCACTTGCGCTAACGAGCCGCAGTAGCGGTGAAGAGATTACCGGGCTCGATCTTCTAGAACGAAAAACGATTGCCTCAGTTAGATGCGTCATCCAATTCGGGACACAAACAATGTCGGTCTATCGTTCGCAGTCGAATTCCCCATACCTATTGTCGTGAATCGCCGTTTTGGGAATCCTTTAGGTGGCGGCCGAAAGCTTCCAAAAAATCCGTGATAGCTGAAAGGGCTCGAAGGCTGTCTTCACTGTCGGCGCGCTTGAGTATGGTCCACATGCCAGGCGGCTTGGCGTCTGGCGGAGGATTTTTTGAGGCGGCTTCGGCGGCCGCGCCGCTGCTGGCTTCGGTTTCTGCACCATCCAGTCTCGCGATGCAGCTGGCGCGGGAAATGGGAATCACACTAGTCGGATTTTTGCGCGGCCGGCGGTTCGTGGTTTATGCGGGTGAAGAGCGCCTAAGCAGGATGTTGGCCGCGCGATAGCGTCTGATGCTTGGCCGCGGCGGCTTCGCCATCTCCGCAGATTGCTGGGATCCTCCACGGGCGTGCAAACCGCAGGATTCGGAAAGCGGTCCGATTCGTCTTCATCGGTGCGCGGCTCAAGACAACGAAAGTCCTTTTCGATCAGGGTTTTCAGCTGCTCGCGATCTCCCTTAAGTTGAATGCCTTCGATGGCAACGTCATCCGATTCGGCCCAACGAGAGATCACATCGTTGGAACGGCGACGTGGATGACGCTTCCCTTGAAAGGACTGTGGGCCGGAAACTTCGTTGGAACCCTGCAGCACGAAGACGTGGCGTTCGCCAGCCGCCGGCCCAAACGTCGCGTACTTTCGAGTTTTCCGGATTCGCGCCGCGTTTTTAGTTCGCTCGGCGTGATTCGGAACCGTACGGAACTCGACGCGAGGCGCAGTTTCAACTTCGTTTCTCCCAAAGCGATTCGGCTAGTCGAGGGCCAGGCAGTTCAAGCTTAGGCGGTTCTTTCGCCAGCCACCACTTGCAGGCTTCGTCATAATCGGAGGGTGTGTTCATGCTCTTGAGCACGATGCCCTCCGGGTCGAATTGGCGCCATTCGGATTCCGGCAATGCTTCGATTGTGAATTGCGCGAGCGCATCTTTCACTCTGCGGACACCGCTGCGGAGCGAGCGAACGATTGCAGGCCCGCATTCGCGGCGATACATGGCGGCGAGCGGCTGCGGATTTTGCGCTGTATACGGCATCACGATTTGAGCGCCGGATTTTTCAGCGCGGGCGATGAGCCAGGCAAGCCAGTCGCCCGTGAGATAGGGCAGATCACAGGCGAGGATCAGGATCCATGGCGATTCCGAGTGCGAAAGAGCGGTGGCGATTCCGAATAGGGGACTTTTGCTCTTGCCGGTTTCGGTGGGCAAGTCGTAATCGTCATCGGCGACGGCGATGACTTCGAGCGGAAGAGAGAGCGATACAGCGCCGACTATGGTCACCTTTTTGGTGAGCGGAAGCACCAGACGGAGAGTCCGAAGGATTATCGGGACGCCAGCCAATTCGAGCGAATGTTTGTCGCGCCCCATGCGGGAGCTGACGCCGCCTGCAAGGATGAAAGCCTCCACTTGCGTCTGGCGGTCTGATTGCGGATTTTGCTGAGGACCGAGCATTGTTTGCTCGAAATATTAGACTGGCTAATCGCGAGGAATGCCAGCGAAAGTGTTGTAGACATTGGAACAGCTTGGTGGTTCCCTCAACTCAAATGGTCATTGCGAAGGATAGCGATCAGCGCCGAGGCATCGATAATTCCCGCGGAAGACCCTTCTCGTCGCACAGCAACTCGCCATGAGGTCGTGGCCAAATCCGGTGTGGTATGATCCGCCGGGCTAGGAATATCGGCTAACCAAATCGAGCGAGCGCGAAGGGGCTGGCCGTCGGCTACGGGTACTGAGAGGAGTTTTGCACGAATAAGCAGTTCTCTTTTTAGCCGTGCACGAACTTGGCCGGGAGGTTGGGGCGATGGGAACACATTCCAAAATCAAAAACCAAATCCGTTTCCTCGCAGTTCTGGCGGCGGTGGTGGTTGTCACAGCATTGTTGGTGTCTGCACAAGAGCAGTCCCAGGCGCCACCCGCAACTGGCCCCAATCAAGCGGCAGGACAGACAGAGGGTCGGGGCGCGAGGGGCCGAGGTGGCGCAGGCGGGGCTGCACGAGGCGGCGGTCGGTCTCCCGATGGATTTCCGCAGTTCATTCGCCCGCTTGCTCCGCAGGATGTTCTGCTGCGAGGCAAATCTCTTTATGACGGCAACTGCGCCAGTTGCCACGCCGCTGATTTGCGCGGCGTTCTCGACAAGGGCCCTAACCTCTTGCGCTCAGCTGTGGCGATGGATGACCAGCACGGCGAACTGATCGGTTCCAATCTGGCCAAACACAATCCGCCACTGAACCTCGTTGGCAATGATTCGGGGGCGGTCTCGGAGTACATCCATAGCATTCTGGCGACCATGGGTTCACAAGGAAGTCCTCCCGGCAGAATTCCTACAGGGCTGCAATTGAACGTGCT
>DATEME010000111.1:0-8171 GCA_035275865.1 Candidatus Acidiferrales bacterium
ATCAACAACGACGGCTATGTGCTGACGGCCGCGCACGTGCTGAGTCAACTTTACGGCGGACAGCCGTTTCTGCTGTTGCACGACAACTCAGGCCAAGTGCAATTCCTGCGCGCCGATGTTGTGGCGTTTGATAGCGATCACGACATCGCCGTACTCCACGCTACGAAAAATCCGTTTAACGGCAACTATGCCGTCTCGTTTCTGCCCTTGGATGCGGCCGACGCAAAGGCCGGCGAAATGGTGAGAGCCGAGTCATTCAGTCCATCGCAGCCGCGCGACGCTTTTTCGCTCGATCCGATTCGCGAATTGCTTTCGCCGGGACAAGTGCTGCGCTTCGAATTTTCCGAGCTGGAGAAGGGCGCGGCGGATACGGAGCTTTTTCTTTTCAATCATGGCATCGAGCCCGGCCAGAGTGGCTCGCCCGTGATTTCAGACCGATCACACGGCGTGGCCGGGCTCGTAGAAGGACAGTGGCTGCGCGACAATTCGGCCGTGTTCGCCGAGCTAAGCGTGCGCGAGATGGGCAATGGAGCGCCGTCTGCGAAAGACGTTGCGTCAGTGCCCGGCGCGGTTGTGCCGATTCATTATGCGCTGCCGCTGCTGCAACGAAACGGCGTCGTGTGGCAACCCGCCACGCACTCCGACGACGCAAACGCAATTTCAGCAATAGATACCGTCGATGGCGACGAGCCCAGCCGAGCCGTCAACGGCCCGATGCCGCTGTCGCTCGTTGCGGCGCCTTACCCGGTGTCGCTTTTTGGCGGCGAGGTGCTGCTTGACGCGGCCGTGGACCGCAACGGAACTCTCTCGGATGTGAAGGTGGTGCACGGCGATCAGCCATTCTTGAAACAAGCCCTTGACGCGGCGCGCACGTGGACGTTTGTGCCGGAAAGCAAGGGCGGGCGCACGAACGAGGCGCGAATCGCGATCGCATTCCAATTTCCGCAGCCTTACGCGCCGCCGCGTCAACCCACTGTGCACCATTTTGACCGGGAAGCAGCGCCGAGCTCAGTGAAGATTAGCGTGCGAAGCGATGCGTCGAACGATTCCTCCGCATTCGTTCTCACGAGTCGCGAGCCGAATTACCCGGCAGCGAGCAATGCCGATGGCAGCGTGATTCTTTATGAACCGGTCGATCGCGACGGACATATCCACGACGTGCGCGCCCTCAGCGGCGCTGAGCCGCTTCGCTCGGCGGCGATTGCCGCGGCGAACGAATGGCAGTTTTCTCCCGCTACGCACGATGGCAATGCGATCGATTCGGCGGCCATTGTCGTCGTCACGTTTCGCCAGCCGCTAAATGGCGCGCCCGTTGGGCCGCGCTGCGCGATAAAGATGTGTGGCGACAAAGCCTGCCTCGCGTGCAATCCGACCCCGGATTCGACCCAAAAGAAAAACTGATCGAAGCTCTCGATAATTTCCTTTCATCATTTTGGTCACGCGCCTACGCAACGAGGTAAAATTCCTTCGTCCAAGGTGACGGTCAACGCGCCTTGGCGGAGGTGTAATTTAATGGCGTCAAAAATCTGCTGTCCGGAGGGACATTCCACAAAGGCGGTTTCGGTTTGGGAAGCGGCCGTGGCACTTTCGGAAGGCCGCGCGATCGGTGCATGCAAGAAATGCGGCAAAGCACTTCAATACAGGATCGAGCACGTTTACGCGAACGATCCTGACGAAACGGAATACAGCTATATCGTCACGCGCACAGTGCGGCTGGGAAAGCGGCCAACGGGCGACGAAAAGTTCGATCCATTTTTGCTGGTGGTGCGCGAAATCGATAGCGACAAGGAACAGATGTTGCCGGCGTTCTGGGCATTCGGGCAGACGGGCGCGAATCGCGCGGGGTATCTCGCGCCGATTCTGAGCGTGGAGGAATGGAAGAGGCTGTTCAAGCAGGCCGGCATCGCGTTCGATGAACCGCAGACGATCCGCGAGCGGGCATACCAACTCTATGAACAGAGCGGGCGGCGCGACGGTCGCGCGCTCGAAGACTGGCTGCAAGCCGAGGCGGAGATTACGGGACGCACAAAGCTCCGCGCTGCGGCGTAAGCGGACCGAGCCGCAAACCAGACAGGCTGATCCCCAGATGATTCCACCGCTGTGTCGAAATTGACTTGGGCGGACGGGTCGGATATTCTCGATTGTCGCTGTTTCGGACGCATTCAGCCTACAAGTTGAATATCCGGCTAGTTGAGCCAATAAATTTAGTGAGGAGCAGGGATGCCGCAGGGTCAGGCCGTAAAGGTAAAGAAAAAGAAGAAGTCGGTTTTGAAGAATATTCGCCAGACGGCGAAACGAACGGCCGTCAATCGCATGAATCGCACGCGCGTGCGCACGGCGATGCGCCGGATGCGCGCGGCGCTCAGCTCCAATGACGCCGCCGAAGCGGAAAAGCTCGCGCCGGAGACGTTTTCAGAGTTGGATAAGGCCATTCAGAAGCGCACGCTTACCGAGAACACCGCAAACCGGTACAAGTCGCGGCTGGTGCTGGCGTTAAACGGCCTGAAGGCCAAGAAGGCTTAAGTTTTTCGCTCAAGTCTTCCCCATCGCAAAACCAAGAGGGGTCCTTCGGCCGCTGTTGCGGCCCTCAGGATGACGCCGCTTTTCTATTCTTACTCCATACGAACGACACACTGACGCGGGTTGCGCCGTGTGATTTGAACGGCGTGCTTGCGGAGCTTATCAGGCGGCCTGCGCGTTGTTTTTGCCGGCGGAGCGGTAGAGGAAGAAGATTCCGAGGCCCAGCACCAGCACGGTGAAGCCGCAGGCAAGGTCAATCACGCGCGTAATGACGGCGTGATATTTGCCCGTGGCGGGATCGTAGCTGCAGCAGAAGAGCAACACTGCGTCCGTAATCGAGCCGATGTGATTCGTCGACGACTGCACGAGCGCGAGGTGCAGGTCGCGCGGCTCGAACTTCACCCCATAAAAATATTTTGAGACTTTGCCCTCCGGCGTGAGCACCACGATGCCGGCGGCATGCACATATTGGCCGTTTGCGGGATTGTACTTGTACTCGAACCCGACCGTGCTCGCAAGGCGCTGGATTTGCGGTTGCTGGCCCACCAGAAAGTGCCAGTTTGCTGTGTCGATGCCTGCGCCGTATTGGTGCAGGTATTGTTTCTGCGCGGCAGCGGCCATTTCCGGAGTTTCTGTCGGGCTGAAACTTACCGTGAGCGCTTCGAACTGGTTGCCCAGCTGGAAGCCGGAATTCTTGAAGGCGTCCGTCGCGCCGCTCAGCACAAGCGAACACAGCATCGGACATTTGTAATATGCAAGGATCAAAACCACAGGCTTCTTGCCGAAATAGTCGCCGAGCGTGACGTCTTTGCCGGTCTCGTCCTTAAAGGTTGCGTCGAGCGGAATCTGCGCGCCGAGATGCTGCTGAATGCCGACGCCCTGGAAGAGCGAAGGCAGCGCGCCTTTCTGTTGCGCAACAAACGGCACATTCGAGTTGTCATCTTGTTGCGAAGAAACGGGCGCTTGCGCCACTGTTGCTCGCGGAATTGTGAGTAGTGCGAGCAGCCCAAAAACGAGCGAAGCCGCCGTCCGGGATGGTTTAAATGCGGAATGTTTGTCGAGGACTTCCCTGCTGAACAAAACTGATTTTGCGGTTACCGTAGCGATCTCCTGTGGAACATCTTTTATACACCAGCAGCCTGCGCATAAGCGTGGAAATTTGAAAAAATTCCGGCGCGGAATCCAAGCGGCAAGCTGCGCTACGGATAAGCCGTGAGCGGATGACGATTCGACTAAGCGCGCGTTTCCGGAGCTGTCGCGCTCTTGCCGAGCTGTGCCGATTCCGACTTGCTATGGTCATGAGAGACGATCGAATACAAGAAAAGCAAAATGCCAATGGCCACAAGTGGGCAGCTGATCAAAAGAAACGCCATGAACGCAAGCGGATGGACAAAAATAAGCGTGATCATCTGAATCACAAGCCCGCAGACGATCAGCAGTCCGGCCCAACGGATTCGGCGTTCAATCAATGGCACCATCACTTGGTCTCCTGCTTCGGCGTCCAGAATGTCGCGTCTCCCCAGTTCCCTACTTCGTGGACAATGTCGTGACAATCGCTCGACATGCAGGAAAGTTGATTTGTTGCCATCTGCGTTAGCTGCTGCGGTGTCTTATGATGCGGCGAGGCTTCTTCATAGGTTCGCATACCATCGTGGCAATGCAGGCATTCGCGATTATTGAACGGCGTATAAAGTTTGATGTCTTCGGGTTTGGGTATTTTCCCTAAATACTGCACGTAAACGTGATGCAAGCCGCGCCATTTTGCGTGAACGTCACCGAACATGGTGTAGTCCGTGTGGCACGTAAAACATGCGTGATCGCGCGGGACGAGATTATTCTGAAAATGCGCGGCCGGAATATAGCTCTTGTCATCGAGATAGAGACTTTTGCCAAAATCGGCCATCACGTGACATGAGAGGCAGAACCGCGTTGAGGTTGAGCGCTCGAGATGTTCGTTTCCGCCGGCCCAGACGGCGAGAGCCGGCAAAACGCAGAGCCCGACAAATGCCAGAATCTTACCGCCGCGCGCGCGCGTCAATTCGGGCCGTACGGCGATTAACAAACCGAGGACGACCACGATTGCCGTGAACAATATCAGGATTACCGCCGCAGTGTTGCCGTTCAGTTCCAAGGCAGACTCCTCCTGACTGTGAATCCCGCCGAACCCGGGAACTCAAAGCGCGTCACAATGATCCAAAATCAAAGCTAGTGCTTACCAAATGTTGTTCGAACGTACTTCTCAAGATCATTCACCGTAGGCATGCCCAGTTCGTCCTTGAAGCCGTCCATGTCTTTGCCCTTGCCATTGGCGATTGCATCCGTCAGATCTTTGTCTGACATTTTCTGGACCTCCGCCGAACGAAGATCCTTCGCCTTCACCTTTCGGCCCTTGGCAGTATTGCCCGAGCCGTCTTTGGCGTGGCACACCGCACATTTATCGAGATAAACGTCCTCCGCACTCTTTTGCGGCGCCGGAGCCGCGGCCGCGAACGATGGCTGCGGCGTGCCCGAAACCAAAGTGAACGCGAGAACTGCACCACTGAATAAAACGCCGATCCCAAGCACCTTCGCGATTCGATTCATCTATTCAAGCCTCCCGAGAATGGCTTTCGAACTGAATTCTGCTAAAAACCCTTGGTCCAGCGGATCGTCAGAAGATTGGCGCTGTAGTTATTCACCCTGACGATTTGCTCGACATAGTACGTGCGCTCCAGGTCCACGGCAAGACGCCCCGCGCGCGGAATGTCGTAATAGGCGGTACCAGTTACGAGGGGCCACGTGACCGGGCCGTAGGCGGGCGGTTCGTTGTACGTGGCCGGCGTGGTGGCCGGTGGAAGGCCCGTGATCGCGCCCACGCCCGTTGAGCGATCGAAATTGCCGCTCAACCGGAACCCTGAGCGCTTTGTGGGCTTGACCTCGATGCCGCCGGACCATACGCGATTGATTTCCTGATCGCGGAGAAAATTCGTAATCGGCGCCGTGCCTCGGGCGTAGACGATATTGCCCTGGGCATAATAGCTGTCGTAGCTGAAGCCGCCGAATATGGAGAAGCGTTCGTTCATCGAATAGGACACGGTGATCGCGTTGGAGCGGATGTTGTTCTTGAAATTCGGGTTATTTTGCAAAGTGGCCTGCGCACCGGTCCCCACGAAACTGGTCGTAAGCAGCTTACTGTTTGAAACGTTCACCGCGTCTTCCACGGTGAGATTGGCGAGCGGATGATAGCGCACGTTGAAGCGCGCTGCCTCCTGAGTGTGCGGCATCATGGCCGTGTAGGATGCGCCGTTGTTCGTCGTCTGGAAGTCGCCGCGCACGGTGAACTGCTTTGTGGGTTCGTAGCCAAAGCTGATGCTCGGACGCACGGTTTTTATTGTTTGAGTAAGCTCCGGGTCGACCACGAAATCCGTGAGCGCTTCCACATTTGACTTCAATAGCTGAATACCGGGTTTGATAACCAGCGTATTCGTGGGCGTAAAGATCATCGAAAATGCGAAGTTGCTAAGGCCGTCGCGCCATTGTTCGTTCGTCGTTCCGGTGTTTGAAATCGTGCCGTTAAACAAGCTCTGGAACGTGCCAGTCGAGTTGCTGGTAAAACGGGAATACTTATAATCCGCCGCAAAGCTGAGCCAGCGCCATGCATGATAGGTAAGGCCCTGCGTGAGAATGTTGTTAGGCTGCGTCAGCGTGGCCTTGGCGCTCTGCGCGACGCTGTATGGCGTTAGGACGTTCGTTGCGTTTGGCGCGATGCCGTTAAATTCCTGTACGAAAGTTGCCGGCCCTTGGTAACGGTAATAAGTGTATCCACCGCGCCATTCGAGCTTTTGGAGCGGCTTGCCGACAAATGAGAATTCACTTATTGGCGTGGTGAGCTTGCGGAATTGTGCGCCAGAGTAATTCGTGATCGGTTCTGCGAGCGAGGCCGCGGCTGGATCGATGCTGAGTTGGGGAGACGTTATGTTGCTGAGGTTTATATTCTCCGTGAACGTCTGATAGCCAACGTTGTAGTGGAAACTCCAGGTCTTGTACGAGTAATCGACGCCGCCTGTGAAGCGATTCGTATAATCATTCAGCGGGGCGAACAAATAATATGCATTCCCGCGAGCGTAGGCTCCCCAATAGCTTGGCGAATCGAAGAAATCGGGTGACCGCGTGGTATACGTAGGCCCCTCATCGGACGGCCTGTAATAGTTGAAGCGGAAACGCAGATTGTTTGTCGCGTGCAGCGTGAAGTCCACCGACCCAAACTTGCGGAGGGTGGACCAGTCGTGGTTGCTGGTCAAACCTTTCGATTGTCCCGCCGCTACTGTCGCGATTGGCAACACGACATTGTCGTTCTGATTCCAAAAATAATAGTCCTGGCGCCAGTCGACGCGGAAGTCATAGACCTTGTTTTTGGAGATAGCGAACTGGGCTGTGGGGAATGGATCGCCGCCGAGGCTTCCAACCTGGAGCGAAAAGGAATCGGCAAAGGCATTCTTGCCATCCTGAGCGTCGCCATTCACGTTCAAATCGAGCAGGCGGAATCCGCCATTCAAGTCAAACATCTCGCGGTATTGCGGCGCGTAACCCTTTACGTTGGTGAAGCGAAAACCTGCCGTGGACGAGCCCGAGAGAGTGAAGTCGCCTAGGGTCACCGGGACCATGTCGGAATCCGAGTCGTCTTGGGCCTTGGCCACAGGCGCGATGACGATGAGGAAGACGGCCATAACAAGTGCAAGTCTTGCAATGCTTTTCATTTGCCGCCTCCTTACCGCAAGAAATTCGGGTCGAGGTTCGAGCCGTGAATCGCAACGTGGCAACGAACGCATTCGCCGCTCGTCTGGAAGCCGAAACGGCTGTGGGGGACTTGAGCTTGGTTATGGAAGCCGGTATGGCACTCCAGACACAATTGACGGCCTTCGCGACGGACGAGCAAGTGCTGCGTCGCGGTCCCGTGCGGGTTGTGGCAGGTGATGCAGCCGCTCACCGCGACGGCGGGATGCTCATAGACAAATGGGCCGTGCTTCTCGACGTGGCACTTGGTGCAGGTTTCGTTGACGTTGGTCGAGCTGAGCGTAAGGCTCGCCATGTTCACGGTACCGTGCGGGTTGTGGCAATCGGAACACTTCATTAGGCCTTCCGGCACGCGATGGTGATCCGGCAGAGCGAAGGCGGCCTGGATCGTCTGGTGGCAGCCGTAGCAGAGGTTCGGTTCGGACTGCTTCAAGAGGCTGTTGTGGAGCCAACGGGTCTCTTCGGGCAACTTCGGAAGCCGGAAGAAGTAAGCCTGCGGGGACGTCATCGTCTTGCTGAGGTCTCTGACTTCGTCAACGAGGTGCGCTGCGTGGCACTCATTGCAGGAAATGCCATGGGCGGCGTGTTCGGATTCGCCGAAAAAGTCCTGCATTTTGCTTGTGGTATGGCAACCGAGGCAGTGCGAAGCGTTCTCTTCGGCGCTGCCTTTGAACTCAAAAACAGGATGTTCGACGAGGGCCTTCGCTATTTCGGTGTCGTCACCGTGTGCGGCCTGGACGGCGTCCGCGTGGGCTTTGGCGGGGCCGTGGCAGGTTTCACAACCCTTGATATAGGGCTTGTCGGGAAAAGACAGTTGGGAGTGAGCCGTTTTATTGAATTCGATCAGCTCGTCTTTGTGGCAACTGCGGCAGGTATCG
>DATEME010000112.1:0-7935 GCA_035275865.1 Candidatus Acidiferrales bacterium
GATAAGGGAATCACCGGACGCGCGATCGCGATTGTGGATCGCGGCGGGAAGGTCGCGTGGTTTAAGAATTACGATATTCCGACCGTGCCGGACATTAAGGAAGTGGCGGAGGCGTTGGGGAAGGTGAAGTAGTAACGCTAGCCGCAGAAGCACGGAGGCACAAAACAAGGCAGTACAGCGCGGAGGGGGCCTTCGGGCCGCTTCGCGTCCCTCAGGATGACGCGTTGTTTCGTATGCTGCGCTGTAGATCAGGCTGAGCGATCTGCTTGGTTAAAGCACGTGCCGCTCAGGGCGACGGTTTCGTATTCTCTGAGGCGAAGGTGCGGATGTAATCGACTACTTGCCAGCGTTCGGTGGCAGTGAGTTTGTCTTCGAATGAGGGCATTGGCCAGCTTCCTTTCGAAGTGACCCAGTACAAATCTCCGTCGGTGCGGCGGTCCATTTGGGCTGCGTTGCGGAAATCCGTGGGCGTCTTCCAGAGGCCTTGCGCTTTGTCTCCTTTGCCATCGCCATTTGAGCCATGGCAGCTCGCGCATTTTGAATCGTAATTCGTTTTGCCCGCGGCGAGGGCGGCGGGCGTGGCGGGAATGGGATTCGATAGATTGTGCGCGGCCCTTGCTTCGAGGCGGCCGCGGATGTAGGAGATCGCGCCGATCAATACCAGTGCGGCGAGAATGACGAGGCCAACGTAGCCGGGAGTTTTGGAGCGTTTGCGGCGGGATGGCGGGATTGAGGTGGCCATGCGTGTTTAATTCAAATTCTGTCTTGGAGATCTCAATTGCATTTCAAAAAAAAACAAAACTGCCCATCCGAGAAACTCGCGAAAAAGGCGCGCGCAACGGTGAGCGCTGCGAAACCCTCCGCAAGGAAATTTTCGCACAAGTTTCAAGATTTTCCGGCGACGATTGCGTAAAGGAGCCAGACGTTCATGGCGAGGATGATGGTGGTGGCGAGAGCTGCGAGATAGTTTGTGATGCGGCGGTTTACGTGCGCGCCCATCAGGTCTGCGCGACGTGTGAGCAGCAGCAGAGGAATCATCGCGAATGGCAGACAGAAGCTGAGAACGGCCTGGCTGAGGACGAGAGTCTTGAGCGGGTCGAGGCCGACAGCGATGACGACGATTGCGGGAATCATCGTGACGAGGCGGCGCAGGAACACGCTGATTTTGAAATTCATGAAGCCCTGCATGATTACCTGACCGGCCATCGTTCCGACCGTGGACGAAGACAAGCCCGAACAGAGCAGCGCGGCCGCAAATGCGATGCCGGCGAATCTGCCGAGCAGCGGAATCAGCGTGGAATGCGCGGCTTCGATGGACGAAACGTGGAGGCCGTTGCCGAAGAAAACGGCTGCGGCCATCACGACCATGGCGGAGTTGATGAGCCAGGCACCGTTCATAGCGAGAAGGACGTCAAAGAGTTCCATTTTGCGGTGATGATGCTCGTTGCGGTCGCTTTCGGTGCGGCGAGGGAGAACGAGCGAAGAGTGGAGATAGATGACGTGGGGCATGACCGTTGCGCCGAGCATCGAGACGGCAAGATAAATGGACGAGGAGTGGATCTCCGGGATGAACGTGTTCTTGAGGATCGGCGCCCAGGCGGGCTTGCTGGCGAACATTTCGAAGGCATAGGCGATTCCGATGATGCCGACGAACGACATGATTACGCGTTCGAGCCATTGAAAACCGAACTGCTCGATCGCGAGGATCAGCATGACGCAAACGCCGGTGAGGATCGCAGCGGGAAGCAGCGAAATTCCAAGCAGCAGGTAGAAGCCGAGCGCGGCACCGAGAAATTCGGCAAGGTCCGTGGCCATTGCGGCGATTTCCGCAGCGATCCAAAGGAAGGTGTTCATGCCACGGGAATATTCGGCGCGGCAGTTTTCGGGCAGTGTGCGGCCCGTGGCGATGCCGAGTTTGGCGGCGAGATATTGCACGAGAATCGCCATCGCGTTGGACCAGAGCAAGACCCACAGGAGTTCGTAGCCGAAGCGCGCGCCGCCTTCGATATTGGTGGCGAAGTTGCCCGGATCCATGTAGGCGACGGAAGCGACGAAGGCGGGGCCGAGATACCACCAGGGCTCGCGCAACTTGGCACGCGCGCTCCGTGTCGCATCTTGCGGGATTTCGATCGCTTTGTCGCCGGCCAGCGTGTCCGCCATAGTTAACCTACATAAAGTACAAATATAAACTACGCTTAACTAGTTCGCGAGTCAATGAGCGCGCTCTTGGATGTGGCGAAAAAGGACTGAGCGGTTTGTTATAGTGGACCGTCAGCACGGAGGAGAAAACGGATGGCTGAGGCACCGAAACCACAACAAGTGCAGATCAAGGCGGATGAGAAGGAGTTGCTCGGGCAGTACGCGAACCTGGTGGTGGTTCATCACAATGCAGAAGAGTTCACGCTGAATTTTGTGTACGTGTATCCGACTGTGCCGCAGGGCAAGCTGGTGGCGAGCATGATTGTGGCGCCGGCGCATGCGAAGCGGCTGATGCGCGCGCTGCAAGAGAACGTGTCGCGCTATGAGGCGCAGTTCGGCACTCTGCCGGAAGGACCGATGCCGGATCCAAATGTGGGATTTGTGCAGTAGCGGCTTTGAAATAGGGTGCATTTGCTACGAAAGAAGAGGGGTCCTTCGGGCCGCTTCGCGTCATCCAGGATGACGCAGTTTTTGGGAGGCACAGAGTTCCGCAGAGATAAACGTAGAGAACCCCGTGCATGGCAGAAACTTCTTAACAGGCAGGCTGGTCGACTACCCACCTGCCATTTGGTTCGATGAATTCCACGCCGACGGCGAAGTTGCTTTCCGCCGTGATGGCGCAGTAAGCGACACGCGCCGTCGCACGAAAAGAGCCGGTCATGGTGGAGATGACCATGCGGTCGTTAGTCTTCCATGGCCGGGTGCTGAGCACGCGCGCGCCGTTCGGACTTACGTTTTGAGTAAAAGTTGTTTCGGTGCCGGGAATTGCTTCGTGACCGGTGATGCGGACGCCTACTTCCATTGGAACGCGTTTCTCACTGCGGACTGCAATGAACGACTTAGGGACCCCCATCCCAAGCGCCATTTCGCCCCTCCCGTTATTTTTATAAGCACGCTGCGACGTGCCGTATGCGTGTCTTCTTTGGCCCCGTGCTGCCTTTCATCCGATAGAGTGAAACGTCTGCTGCTCCCAAGAGCTTTTCGATCGTAGTGCCGTCGGTAGGATAGACGGCTACGCCGACGCTAACCGTGATTCGCGGGCGCAAGGTGTCGTTTGCGAGCCGGTCGCAAATGCGCTTTGCGGCTTGTTGCGCCTCGTTTGTGGTCGATTCGGGAAGAATCAGCGCGAACTCGTCGCCGCCGTAGCGCGCGGGCGTGTCGATGGAGCGGCTGCCGTTTTTGAGCGCGATGGCGAGGCGCTTGATGGCTTTGGTGCCCGTGAGATGGCCGAAGCGGTCGTTGATTTTTTTCAGGCCGTCGAGATCGAAGAGGAGCACGGCGAAGCTGCGTCCGGTGCGGCTGGAGCGTTGGAGTTCACTTTGGAGAACTTCGAACATCTGGCGATGGTTTGCGAGACCGGTCATGGGATCGAGATTTGCCTGGCGGCTGACCTGATCGAAGAGCTGGGCGTTGTCGAGGAGCGTACCGCCCAGGACGACGACGTAGCTGAGGACCACCAAGCCGTGGGCGAGCGTGTAGGGTGCGTCGAGCATATGACCCGATTCGGCCATGGCGAGATTGCAGAGCACGCTGAGAATTGCGGCGACGAAAAGCGCCCGGTCGAGGGATGCATCGGCGCGGCGAAGGCGGCGGCCGAATGCGACGGCGGCTCCGGTGAAGATCGCCGCCGGAATTAGGTCCCAGGGGCGGGGAATCAGAGCGTTGGGATGAACTTTGAGCGCCGCCGGCATCATGAAATAGAAAATGCTGGTGATGTAGGCGATGGCGCCGACGACAAGCGTCGCACCGGCCATTTCCTTGGCGGGCTCGCGCGAGACCGGGATACGGTTTTCGACGACGAGGGCGGCGATCAACAGAATGGCGAGCAGCGTCCGCCCCGCGAGCCAACCGAGGGAGGTTTGATTGGGATACGAGCCTGCGGTGGCGACCAGCATGCCGCGGTAAAACGTGAGGCTGGCGCCGACTTCGATCAGGCCAGCGAGCATGAAGCCAAAGGCGAGGATGAGCGAGATGCGGTCACGAGTACCTCGGAAGCGGACGAGGGCGTTGGCGGCAAAGGTGAAGGCGATTAGGCTGCCCGCCATTTCGAGGTACGTGTCGAGCAGAGGATCAGTCGCGTAAGACGAGCTGCGGAGCACCCAAAGAAGGGTGCAGTAAGCCGCAGCCGCGATGACTCCCAGCAGCACGATGCGAAAACGATGGATGAACCGCCAAATGTTGCCCGGATGACCCACAAACCCCCCAAGTACACGTACCCGAACAAAACAGAGCACGCGTAAGGCCGAAACTCTACATAGTTCTAGTACTATAGAAGCTTAGCATAATGGGTGGGTTGCCCACTCTTCAGGTCAGAGGGAGTGACGTATTGGTCACCACCGGCGTATTGCGCGGCGTGTAAAAACGCACGGGACCGGGAAGAGGCTTCCCGGCCGGATTATTGCGGCGTTTTGCTAAACCTTCGGCTGTGGGGGTGGCAAATCGTGGGCCAGGCAGGCGCTCTGAAAGCCTTGCCGCTTGTGGGCGCCGTCGCAGAACGGCTTCTTTTCAGAGTGGCCGCAGCGACAGAGCGAGATGGTGGTTCGTCCGGCCAAGCCGAACGCTTTTCCGGTTGCGTCGAGGACTTCCAAGTCGCCCTCAATCAGTAGAGGACCGTCATTACGAACCGTGATTTTTGTGGCTGGCATTAAGCCTCCATTATGAATGTGGCGGGTTTGCGCGCGCCCGTCTTGGCCGCTTGGACTTAGTATTTTGGCACGGAAGAATCGACTTCATCCGACCATGCCAGGATTCCGCCCTTCAGGTTCCAAATCTTCTTGAAGCCGGCTTTGCGCAGAAAGTCCACGGCGTCGGCCGAGCGCTTGCCGCTGCGGCAGTGTGCGACAATTTCCTTCGAGGAATCGAGCTCGGCCGCACGGCGGGAAAGCTCGCCGAGCGGGATCAAATGTCCGCCGAGATTGCAAATCTGGTATTCGTGCGGCTCGCGCACATCGAGAATATAAAGATCATCGCCGCGGTCGAGCCGTGCTTTCAACTCACGCGGGGTAATTTCGGGAATATTTGTCACGGTGCTTGGCGCCTCCTCGCCGCGAATACCGCAAAACTGGACATAGTCGATTAGTTTTGTGACGGTTGGGTGCTCTCCGCAGACCGGGCATTCCGGATTCTTGCGCAGCTTAAGCTCGCGGAATTTCATACCGAGCGCGTCGAAGAGCAGCAAACGCCCGACGAGCGGATCGCCCTTACCGAGAACCAGCTTCAGAGTCTCCGCCGCTTGGATCGTGCCGACGATTCCAGGCAATACACCCAGTACTCCTCCTTCGGCGCAAGAAGGAACCAAACCGGGCGGAGGCGGCTCAGGATACAAGCAGCGATAGCATGGGCCACCCGGATAGCCGAAGATCGTGATTTGACCGTCGAAGCGGAAAATCGAACCGTAGACGTTGGGTTTGCCGAGCAGGACGCATGCATCGTTCACGAGATAGCGGGTCGGGAAGTTATCGGTGCCGTCGACGATGATGTCGTAATCCTTGAATAGGTCGAGGGCGTTGTCGCTCGAGAGCTGCGTCTCGTGCGCGTCAATCGTGATGTCCGGGTTCAGACCGCGCAGACGAGCGGCGGCAGCTGCGACTTTCGGCTTGCCGACATCGTCATTGCTGAACAGGACCTGGCGCTGCAGATTGGTATTGTCCACTACATCGAAATCGACGATGCCGATGCGGCCGACTCCCGCTGCTGCGAGATAAAGACCGAGGGGGGCGCCCAGGCCGCCCGTGCCGATGCACAGTACTTTGGCGTTCTTGAGCTTCAGCTGACCGTCCATGCCGACTTCGGGCATGATGAGGTGACGGCTGTAGCGAAGGATCTCTTCTTTGGAGAGCGTGGTCACCGGCTGATTCTGAGCCGGCGCTACGGGAATTTCTGTTTTCGTTGGCATTGAAAAGCTCCTACATCGATCGAGAGCGCAGCAAGCGTGCGCCCCTACGGCAAACGTTCAAGCGCGCATCGTTTCAAGATTAACAGCAGCGCGTAAATCAAAACTTCGAACCACCGGCGATGGAAGGGACGATACTGATGGTGTCGCCTTCTTTCACTTTGGTCCGATCCTTTTGGAGATAGCGGATGTCTTCGTCGTTCACGTAGACGTTGACGAAGCTGCGCAGGCGCCCATCTTCCGTGAAAAGATGGCGCTTGAGTTCGGCGAATTGGCCTGTAAGTGCTGAAAGGGCTTCGCCGACCGTCCCCGCCTGCAAATGCACGCTATCCTGCTTGCCTGCATAGGCCCGCAGGGGCGTGGGAATCATTACCTTCACTGCCATCCGCTGTTCTCCTCGATTTTGGATTCAAACCTTGCTGCGCCCAGTCACTAACAGCTTCAAAAGCAGCACAGCCAAGAGGCTGCGCCACAACCGGGGGATTAGATGCCCGCGCCTGCTGCCACGGACTCAATCGCCTCGGGGTCGTACGCCGAACGGTCGTCTTGCAAGCGCCAGGAGGTCATCTCCTTCGGTGCACCATCCCGAATGCTCACAATAATATAGCTATACCAAGGCCAAGCATGCTCGCGATCAAATTCGCTCGGGCGCGCGGGGGCATTCGGATGCGAATGATACCATCCGATCAGGTCCATTTTCTTCTCTCTCGCTGTCCGTTCGGCAAGGAGTACGTCTTCGGGCGTAATCTCGAAGCGATTGCGCGGCGAATCCTCGCGATGGTTTGAAAGAGCAAAAAGCTCCGTCACGACGCGGCCAGCCTCATCATCGCGGCCAAGAAGGGCGCCGCAGCATTCATACGGGAACGTCTCAACGCCGTGCGCCTCAATCCGGCGGACTAATGCCTCACTGATTTTCAACGTGAAGCCGCTCAATCTTCGCTCCAGAATTTATCGCTAAGATACTTTTCGCCCGAATCGGGAAGAACGGTGACGATCACGGCGCGTCGATCGCGAGGCAGACGGCGTGCAATCGTCATCGATGCGCAGACAGCAGCTCCCGCGCTGACACCGGCGAGCAATCCCTCTTCACGAGCGAGTCGCTTGACCATCGCATGCGCATCTTCCGTTTGCACTTCGAGATTTTCGTCGGCCACGGTGGAATCGTAAATGGATGGAACAATCGAAGTCGGCATGTACTTCAGGCCTTCAAGACCGTGGAAGCCAGAATCGGGCTGCATGCTGATGCAGCGAATCTTGGGATTTAGTTCGCGAAGGCGGCGCGTGACTCCCATAAACGTCCCGCTGGTGCCGAGTCCGGCGACGAAATGCGTGACTTCGCCGCGAGTCTGCTCCCAAATTTCCGGGCCGGTCGTATTGTAGTGCGCAGTAGGATTGGCCGGATTCCCGTACTGATCGGGATAAAAATAGCGATCGGGATCTGCTTCGTAGATTTCGCGCACGCGGCGGATCGCGCCGTCTGTGGCCTCGTCACCGGGCGTATAGACAATATCGACGCCGTATGCGTTGAGGATGTGTTTGCGTTCGGGAGATGCGCTCGAGGGAAGGCAGAGCTTCACTTTATAGCCGAGAGCTGCGCCAACCATCGCGTAAGCAATGCCCGTATTGCCGCTTGTTGCATCAAGGATGATCTTGCCAGGGCGCAGCAGTCCGCGTTTTTCGCCGTCGCGGATCATTGCATACGCCGCGCGATCTTTTACGGAGCCGCCGGGATTGAACCATTCGGCCTTGCCGAGAATCCGGACATTGGGGAATTCGGCGCTGATGCGATCGAGCGAGAGCAATGGCGTATTGCCGATGCGGTCAAGCAGGTGCTCGCCGATGCT
>DATEME010000113.1:0-2334 GCA_035275865.1 Candidatus Acidiferrales bacterium
GGAATCATGCGATCAAGTTCGGTACCTCAGGCAAGAAGAGATATTCGACCTCATGAGTACGAGTGCGGAAGCATACAGGTCGAATATCGCGCAGAATTGAATTGTCAGCCGCATCATCGATCGCTCGCCGGGAACTCCCACTCGGCGTTTGCGTAGCAGCCACCGGGTTTCTGCGCGGGTGCCTTTGAATGGGTTTTGCTATCGCTTCCTGGTGCACCATAGCGGCCGAGTCGCCTCTTAGTCGGACGTTTTGATTCTGATTGTTCTCGCCGGAGACTTCGTAGCTAATGCAGACCGCACCAGTCGTCGGCGAGCAGGATTGAGTTGCTCGGATTTGAAGGGTCGTATTTCACGCTGGCATGCTGCCCCGCAACTACGCGGCTCAGGTGCGCCTGCTCTTCCAGGCCGGTGACGTCCTGAGCCGTTTCATACGTCACGCCGGATATGGAATAGCTGTAATACAGCATTTTCGGAGCAACGCCCGCGATGATCGTTCCGCCGGCTGCGGCATCCGCCGATGCATTCACGGCGGACTGCCCGGAGACTTCAACAACCTGCCCCTCGACGATCCGCCCGATGCGATTCAGATACGCTCTCCGCTGCCGCTCAATCGCTCCCGCGTCCTCCGGTTTTTTGCGGAAGACGAAATAGAGCGACGCAGCCGCGACTGCGCCAAAGCCCACCACTGAGGCCATTTCATGCCAGTTCGAGAGGTATCTGTTCACCGCTGTTCGCCTTCTATGCGCAGGTCGTTGAGAGAGAAAACATCAAATTACTCCGTCGAGGCGGTAACAGTGTTGCGGAGAGTTCCGATGCCGGTCACGACCACTTCAACAGTGTCCCCGCTGGATAAAGGGCCGACCCCCTCGGGAGTGCCCATCGCGACTACGTCGCCGGGCTCGAGCGTCATCACCTGCGCAATCCAGCGGATTATAACATTCGGCGAAAAAATCCAATCCGAGATGCTACCGAACTGTTTCCTAATTCCATTCACGAAAGTTTCCACGGTAGCGGCGGGAATAAGCTCAGTTTCGAGCACCGGGCCAAACGGGCAGAACGTGTCGCACCCTTTTGCACGCCACCATTGCCCGTCCGGTTTCTGCAAATCCCGAGCCGTCACGTCATTCAGGCATGTATAGCCGGCAATGTAGGAATTTGCATCCTCGCCCGCGGGCGGGCGGCGGCACCGGCGGCCCATGATAATCGCCAGCTCGCCTTCGAAGTCCACTCGCTTCGAGACGCTCGGCAAGACGATCTTTTCTCCGGGCGCAATGATCGAAGACGGCGGCTTCAGGAATATCAGCGGTTCTTTCGGGAGTTCGTTGCCCAATTCGGAGGCGTGCGCCGCGAAATTTCGGCCGACGCAGACGATCTTCGTAGGCGTCGAAGGGGCTAAAAGCTTTATCGCATCGCACCTCCACTGTTGGCCGGTGCGTTCAGCAGGCGCCCATGGCTCCCCGCGGATTTCCGCCACAAGTTCGCCTTCAATAATTCCCGAGCGCGCTTCGCCACGCGCAGCATCCTCGAATGGGACGAATCGGCAGAGCTTCATCGGTGGCTGGAAATGGTCCCCACGCGGGCGCGGCGTACCGGCGCAAGCGAATGCCGGCGCGCGTGAACGACCATTCTGCAAACCCACGCGGCAACCGCCAGCACGCCATAGAGAATCGCGCCTTCGGTGAGCACTTCAAACGGAGTTCTCTGCAGCACGATGAACAGGTTATGGAAGTAAATTCCGGCCACATCATACGCGATCGTAAGAATGACCCATCCGGTCATCGAGGCAACGAACATCTTTACGGGCCTGTTGAGGAATCTCAGGACGGGCAGAACCATCAGCATCACGAACAACGCATAGCACGCTGCATTTCGCTCAAACGCATAAGGCTCGAGCGCCGGAATCCGGTTTGCAACCACGAGTGCGCCGAGCAGCGCGATTGTAAGCATCGCGCCCATGTAGCAGCCCGCGATGAAAGCCTGCCGTAGGGCGGACGGTCGCACTTCGCGCTTCGCGTATGCCGTTTCTCGATGCGGTAATCCGTCCGGATCGTTCGATTCGCTCATGGCGTCGCCTGATTTCCAGCCGGCGAGCCCGCTGCGGAGCCTAGACCCGCTTCCACGGCGGCGCTCGGGGCGCTCTGGTTGCCCGTGCGGTCTACCGCGGTTACGGTGTAATAGTAGGACTGGCCGGGCACGGCATTCATATCGCGAAACGCTGGCGTTGGCAATAGTTGAGAGTTCAACTGTGTGCCAGAAATGTCAGCCTTCTCGCTACGGTAGACGTTGTAACCCGCCAGGTCCGTTTCAGGATTTATCGCCCACGAAAGGTCGATG
>DATEME010000114.1:0-8377 GCA_035275865.1 Candidatus Acidiferrales bacterium
CTAATCGCAATAGCTGGCGGGGAAAAGCGAAAGGCGAAACAACACGACAAGCCAGAACGTAATTTCGATGACGAGGGGCATTTTGGCCGTTGACCGGGGAGGCGAAATTTGGGGAAACTATTGAATCGGCAAGTCTTCTGATTCGGGCGCGAATTTCGCGCACGTGGAAAATGCCGCGCGACGAGCGAGGTCGCGTTGGAAGGAATTTTGAGATGAGCGATTCAGAGATAGTTGGCGAGCTAAATCCGCCGGTGCGGCTGATGTTGACGCCGGGGCCGTCGTGCATGGACCCGCGAGTTTACCGGGCGCTTGCGGCGCCGCTGGTGGGGCACGTCGATCCGTGGTTCACGCGCATGATGGGCGAAGTGCAACTGATGCTCCGCCGCGTATTTCAGACGCAGAACCGCATCACGTTTCCGATTTCGGCTTCGGGATCGGGCGGCATCGAAGCAGCGGTCCTGAACGCGTTTGAGGAAGGCGACGAGTGCCTCATTTGCGGAAACGGAGCGTTTTCCGAGCGGATGGCTGTGACGGCCGAGCGCGGCGGCGCGAAGGTGACGCGCGTCGAAGTTCCTTATGGCAAGACGGTGGATCCGCAGGACGTAATTCGAGCCGGCAAAGGCAAGGCCATTAAGTTTGTTGGGCTTACGCACGGCGAAACATCCACCGGCGTGGTGAATCGCATCGAAGACTATAGAAAAGCAGCAGACGAGTTGGGTGCGCTCTTGGTGGTTGACGCTGTCGCCACTTTGGCGGGAGTCCCGCTCGACGTGGATAAGCAGCGCATCGACGTTTGCTTCAGCGGGACGCAGAAGGCGCTCAGCGCGCCGCCGGGAATGGCGCCGATCACGGTGAGTTCGCGGGTGGAAGAGTTCGTCCACAAGCGGAAGAAGCCGGTGCCGAGCTGGTATTTCGATCTGCTGCCGATCATGGATTATTGGGGCCTGGAGCGGACGTATCACCACACGCCCCCGATTTCGTTGATATACGGCCTGCGCGAGGCGCTCAGGCTGGTCCTGGAAGAAGGACTCGAGGCGCGTTGGGAACGGCATGCGCAGAACCAGAGGGCTCTAATCGCGGGCCTCGAAGCGATTGGCTTAGAGCTTTTCGTCAAGAATCCGGCGGACCGTCTAATTACGGTGACGGCGGTGAACATTCCGGCCGGCGTCGACGACAAAAAGGCGCGGATGCAACTGCTCGACGAGTTCAACATCGAAATATCAGGCGGGCTCGGCCCGGTAAAAGGCAAGATCTGGCGCGTGGGACTGATGGGCTATTCGAGCCAGAAGACGAATGTGCTACTCTTTTTGACCGCGCTGGAAAAGGTGCTGGCTGATCAAGGCTACCGGCGTGTTTCGGGCGCCGGAGTGGTGGCGGCGGAGCAGAGTTACCAAGAATCGTTGCGGCCTGCTGGAGCGGGCGCGCACAAATAGGGCGAAACGTGGCGAAAACATCGGCGGTGATGATTCCAAACGCGGGCTCGATGAGCCAGTTTATTCCTCCGTTCGACATTCCCTCGAAGGTGACGGATTACGTTTATCACTGCCGGTTTTCACATTGCTATAACGGGATCGCCACGCGCCACGCCGACACGATGGATTGCAAATTCCTGGTTGACGGCAAGGGCGTGCTGCTCGGGTTGGCGCATCCCGGCTTTGTTGAATTTCGCGCCCAGGCGGGGCGTAACCCGACCGATCGCGAAGCAAGTTATATCGCGGCGGAGTATCTGCGAGAGCGGTTAGAGCAGGAAGATGAGCATTCGCTTTACGATGTTCCGGCAGCGGATGTGGTGAGAATTATCGGTAAGCTGGGCATTCATTAGACGTAGCGGCAATTTTGTGGCAATTTTGTCTTAAGGGAGAATAACGCGATGAAGATTGCAATGGCTGCGGCGGTTCTGGCTTTGGTTGTTTCGCCTGCTGCGCTTGCCGCGGGAGATGCGGCGGCCGGCAAGGCCGTTTTTCAGCAGCACTGCTCGCCCTGCCACGGTACGGACGCCATGGGAAACACGCCGGTGGCGAAAGCGTTTAACGCCGATCTGAACCTTCACGACCAGAAGGCTCAGAGTTTGAAGGATGCCGATATCGAAGACATCATCAAGAACGGCAAGGGCAAGATGCCGAAGCCGCCCGGCGTGAGTGAGGCGGATATTCCCAACCTGATCGCGTTCATCCGGACCTTGGCAGACAAGAAGCCCTAGGACGTGGCGGAAAAAGACCGAAGCATGGCTTCAGGGGCTAAAGCCCTCTTCGCACGACTGCATTAACGGCGGGGCTAAAAGCCCCGCTCTCCTATTTCAAGCTGTTTCAAGCATCTGAGAGGGATTCGCCGAAGGCCGAGTTTTCTTTCAGCTCACCTGCTTCGAGAATCGCGCCGCAATCCAGACATTCCAGATATTGAGCGTCGTTATCTTTCGCGATGACACGCGTGCGCGCATGCTTGCACGTCTTGGCAGGTTCCGGTGATTTAGCTTCCGCAGTCATTCTTGGCCAGCCTGATTGGATTGTAGCACCGCGCGGCGTCTCCCCTCGCGCTGTCGAACGCTGTTGACAAAGCCAGTAAATGCCTCTATCAGTTTGATTCCAGCCGTTTTCTTGGCCGAAAAGGAAAGCCGAATGAGGGTTGATGCGGTAGCGCAGCGACGGCTGGGCACGATGCTTTTTTATGGCATCGTGATCGTGCTCGCTTATTTCACGTACCGAATCCTCGAGCCGTTCCTGGTGCCGTTGACGTGGGCGGCTGTAATGGTGGTAGTGGCGCATCCGGTATATGCGAAGCTGGAACGACGTTGGGGCGCCACGCGAGCTGCGATTGCGTCTACTATCGGTGTAACGCTGATTTTGATTGTGCCGACGCTTGCCGCGACGTACGCATTCGTTCAGCAGGGAATCCAGGCCGTGCATCGACTTGAGACGGCGGTCGCGAACGGGCATTTTGATTGGGTCAATAATCTCTGGCTACACCTTCAGGAACGGTTTTCAAGCGCGGGTTCGAGCGACTTGGCTGCGACACTGCGCCGATACGCAGAGGAGGCCGCCCGGTATATCGCGGCGCAGCTGGGAACGATCTTGGCGCACATGGCGCGTTTTCTTTTCGAGCTGTTCGTCACGATTGTGGCGACTTTTTATTTTTTCCGAGACGGGCAAGGGATGTTGACGCGCTTGCGGGACATCCTGCCGTTTTTGCCGGGGCAACGTGAGCGGATGCTTTCTGACACGCAGGACCTGATATTCGCGAGCGTGATATCAAGCGGAGCCGGTGCGCTCGCGGATGGTGCGTTGATTGGAGCGGCCTTTGCCGCTACCGGCGTCGGCGCGCCGATCTTTTGGGGCGTGATGATCGCGTTTTTCTCCTTCGTGCCGGTGGTAGGGTCCGCCGTTGTGTGGGTTCCCGCGTCGCTGATCATGATGGCGGAGCATCACATCACGCGGGGCATATTCCTGTTGACGTTGTGCATCGTAATCGTGCTCGTGGTGGACTACTGGTTTCGGCCGTGGTTGATCAGCGGGCGGGGAGAGATGGGCGGGCTTTCGGTTTTTATAGGCGTTGTAGGAGGGATTTTCCTTTTTGGGCTGCTCGGAATCGTTTTGGGCCCGATTATTCTGGCGCTGATGGCGACCCTGCTCGATCTATATACGGCGGGATCGCGCCATGGAAACAGATTAGTTAAGCAAGGTGGGGGCTAAAGAGGGGGGCATGGTAAAGTACGCGCTCTAGCGCCCGGAAGAGAATTATTGATGAAAACGAATTCTAAGCCTCGCTACGTGAGCCTGCCTCCGCAAAAGCTGCGGTGGCGCTGCGACCCTGCGACGATTCCGTTTCAAACGACCGCCGAGCTTGAGCCGGTCAGCGGGGACATCGGACAGGAGCGCGCGTTGCGGGCTTTGCGCATGGGCGTCGAAATGACGGCCTCGGGGTACAACTTGTTTGTATGCGGGCTCTCGGGATCGAGCCGCGGCGGAATGATCGTGCGGATGATCGAGCAGATGCATCCGCAATCGGAGCCCGCGCCCGATCGCGCCTACGTGAATAACTTCAAAAATTTGGATCGCCCCAGACTTTTGACATTGCCGCGCGGACAGGCGAACGCGTTCAAAAAAGAGGTGGATTCCGGAATCGATTTCCTGCGGCGGCGGATTCCGCAAGTGTTCGAAGGGGAACCGTTTCAGAGACAGAAGACGCGGATTGTGGAGCGCTTTACGCAACGCGAAAAGGAGTTGATGGACGACTTCACGCATCGTATAGCGCGCGAGCAGTTTGCGTTGGGGCGAATGCAGGTTGGAGCCGTGGCCTTGCCGGAAATTTTCCCGGTGCTTGAAGGGCAGATGGTTCCCATAGAAGAGATTCCGAAGTTGGTGCAGGACGGCAAGCTTGAAAATGCAGCTGCCGAAGGCATCGAGCGCAAATACGACCAGTTCCGGCAGGAGTTTACGGTTGTTTACCGGAAGACTCTGTCGCTTTCGCGCGAGCTTGCGAGCGAGATGAGCTATCTCGAGCAGGAAGCTGCGTCCGTGCTGGTGGATGGAGTGATCGAGGAGCTGAAGGAGAAATATCCGAGCGCGCAGATTTCGGAATACCTCGAGGAAGTACGGCACCACATCCTCGATAATCTCGATCCATTCAAAGAGCGGGAGGGCGAGGAGGAGGCGCCTCCTCCGGTCGATGCCCCTTCCGGGCCCACGCAGCGACCAGAGCGCGGCGAGCGAGAGCGCGATCCGTTTCGTGTTTACGGCGTGAACGTGGTTTTAGCGCACAGCGAAAATGACAGATGTCCGGTCATATTCGAGACGGTGCCTTCGTATGCGAATCTTTTTGGAACGGCGCACCGGAGTTATGACGCGAGAGGCGCATGGAATTCAGATTTTATGGACCTGCGCGGCGGTTCGTGGTTGCGCGCGGACGGCGGATTCCTGGTGATGTATGCGCTCGATGCGTTTACGGAGACGGGAGTGTGGAAGACGCTAAAGCGGACGCTGAATCACGGGAAGCTGGAGATTCAGCCTGTGGATGCATTTTTTCCGTTCAGCACGGCCGCGATGAAGCCGGAGCCGATCGAAGTTCGCGCGAAAGTGATTTTGATCGGCGACCGCGAGATGTATGAACTGCTTTACGACTACGAGGACGATTTCAAGAAAATTTTCAAGGTGCGCGTCGAATTCGACGAAGAGACCGTGTGGAACGAGGATGTGCTGCGCCAATATGGCGGGCGGCTGCGGAAATTGAGCGATGACGAGAAGCTGCTGCCGTTTGACCGCACGGCCGTGGCGGCAATCCTGGAACACGGTGTGAGACTTGCGGGACGGCATGGGAAGATCACGACACGCTTCTTCGATCTGGCGGACCTGGCACGAGAGTCTTCATACAGCGCAAACCATTGCAGCTGTAAAGTCGTCACGGCGGAGCACGTCAAAAAGGCGCTGGACGCGAAGAACGAGCGGCACAATCTGCTCGAAACGAAGATACGGGAAATGATCGAGCAGAAGATGATATTCATCGATACGGCCGGCGGGCGAGTGGGCCAGGTCAACGGGCTGAGCGTGATGGAAATCGGCGGCTATGCGTTCGGCAAGCCCGTGCGGATCACGGCTTCGGCGGCGATGGGGAAGACGGGAATCATCAATATCGAGCGCGAGGCGAATTTGAGCGGACGGTTTCACGATAAGGGTGTCCAGATCATTTCGGGATATCTAAGGCGCACGTTCGCGCAGGACAAGCCGCTTTCTTTGTCGGCGAGCGTCTGTTTTGAGCAATCTTACTCCGGCGTGGATGGGGACAGCGCGAGTTCGACCGAGATTTACGCGCTGCTCTCGGCTCTATCGGGATTGCCCATCCGGCAGGACTTGGCCGTGACAGGCTCGGTGAATCAGCAGGGCGACGTGCAGCCCATTGGCGGCGTGAATCAGAAAATCGAAGGTTTTTATGACGTTTGCCGGCTCGAAGGTCTGACGGGTCAACAAGGAGTCTTGATTCCGGCGCAGAACGCCGACGATCTGATGCTGCGTGATGATGTGATCGAGGCCGTCGCTCAGGGGCGTTTTCACGTCTTCCCAGTTTCTACAATCGAGCAGGGTGTTGAAATTCTCACCGGGGCTCCGGCCGGCGCGCGAGTCGGGGGCGCAGGTAAGTTTGAGGATGGAAGCGTTTTTTCGCGCGTCGACGCGCGGCTTCGGGAAATGGCGGAAACGATGAGAAAGTTTGAGCCGTGATTGTCCACGCCCGCATCTCAGAGCGCGACGTTTTTCAGAAGTAGCGGTGCATTTGGAGTGTGATTTCCTTGGTTTCAGCACCCTTTTGCACCGTGATCTTGTATTTGTGGCCTACCTGACGAAAGAGATCCCTTACGACAAGTAGTGAAAGGTCCGCGGCAGGATCTGTATCGACCCCGGCGATGACGTCTCCTTTTTTGATACCGGCGGCCGCGGCAGGCGAGTTGGGCTGCACGTTCGCCACTTCGAATGTCTTGAGATCCATACCTTTTGCGACGATCAGAAGACCGCTCTTATCTTCTTCATCGGGATCGCTGAAGTGGCTGTTCGGTTCGAGCATCAATTGATGATGCGGAAAGTCAAAAACCACGGTGAAGCGGCGGAGTACGCGCGAGCCGATGGCTCCGGCGACAGGAGTGTCAGAGGTCGGAAACGCCTGGCTCGAATAGATTCCAAGCACGTCGTCGATCGTATTCTTGCCGATTTGAAAGGCGCGGAGCCTGCCGAGCGTGGCGCTAGACTCACCAGTGAGGGGATCGACCGCCGCAATCGTTCTGCCGCGCTCGCCGTTCATGTGATGCGCGGCCAGGAATTTATTGTCGAAGACGACCGGCGCATCGAGGGCGGTCTCCACGAAGAAATTCAAACTTCTTTCCTTGCCTCTTTCAAGTGCGACGCGCAAAGGGATGACGGGGATGCCATTCTTTTCTGACAAGGGGAATACAGTCCCCTTGCCTGTGTATTTGTAACTGGCAGGAGCGTAGGCGCGCACGGTTTGCCGGGCGAAGTCGATTTCCAGAACCAAATTGGAGAGGAAGTCGCGGCCAAGCGTGCCCTGGTACTCAAGACCGGTGCGCGGACCGAAATCTGGTTCGGACTTTGCGGGAAGGCCGGGGAGCGGGACGTCGAGTCCGTCCAAATTCAGAACGGGAAACGACAGATTCGTGCGATCGATTTCCGCGGCGCGTTCGGGGCCGATCGAAGAACTCTGAGCAGTGGTATCGAGGATGAAGAGCGAGGGCGGGCTGACGTTGACCCGCGCCGGTAGAAAGACAAGACTGTCAGTAAATTGAGCGGCGAGTTCGGCGGCGTCGCCTCCATAAGCAAACCTGGGGGCCGGGACAGGAGGATTCGTCTGGGCACGCAAGAATAAAGCCGTAGTCAGCAATGTGCCGAAAGCAGTCAGGGCGATTTTGAATCTAATTTTCATAACCTCGCGAAACTAGCAAGACGGCGGCGCGATTACAAGTGCTCAAGACACGTTTGTGGCGGGTTTGAAGAGATCCGACGTCAACGAGGCAGTGTCTACGCTCGACGTGAGGCGCACCGCCAATTTCTGTGTCGCACGTACGGCGCTCTTGCATGTTGCTCTTGTGTACCCAGCGCTCACTCTGGGCTAAGCTTGTGCCGCGCTGAAGCGCCGCGGCGCTACGTTTAAACCTTCAAGCCCGCTCCCTGACGAAAAGCAGTTGCCGCAGAGACTGTAAAGCCCGTCGTACAATTTTCGCAATTTTCCGGCACCCAGCAGTTCACTGCGAAGGAGCAAGATAACCCTCTCGGTAGAACGTTCGAAATTCCGGAGTTTTCGGCTTTTTTGATTTGCGGCTTTGTGATTCTGAATCGACGATATCAATCGAGAGTTTGTGAAATTGGCCGTCGTGGTCCGGCGCGATCCCGAGCACATATTGGTTGCGCACCGCCGCGGCGATTTCACGATAAGCCGGCGCGTAGTCGTCTGCGGATTGCGGGAAATAAGCGCGGCCACCCGTAATTTGGGCGATTGAACGCAAGGCTTCGTCTGCACGCGCAAAAGCCGGAGTGGGACCCGAATCGGTCGCTGCTCCGCGCGTTTTCTTTTTCTTCTTTCTTGACGATTTTACCGGCGCATCGCCTCGCAAGGGCCCTCCAAGCCCAACGGCGAAGACCACAACGTCATTCGCGCGAAGTTTCCGTTCGAGCAGATCCCAATGTCCCTGTGGCGAATCGTCCAGCCCCGTACTGAGCGCCACAATGGCCTTCTTGCCGGGCCCGCTTGGGAAACGATCGAGAACTTCACGAAGAGAATCGTAGAAGTTGAGATGATCCATGCCGACGATGTATCGGGATTCATCGATAGAGCCTCGCAGCGCGGCTTTCTTCGTCGTAAATGGAACCAATTCACGAACAGATTC
>DATEME010000115.1:0-1101 GCA_035275865.1 Candidatus Acidiferrales bacterium
ATTTGCGAATTGGACAGAACAGGCGCGGCGCTTCGCGACCGCTGAAACGCTCGAGCCGAAAGATCGCAAAGGGTATCTGCGGACGCTCCTCTATCCCGGGAGGTTTTGCTACAGCTGGATGACTGGCCGCATGGGCTCGAACGACGAGGCGGTGGCGTTTCTTGGCAAAACACGCCCCGCCCAACTCGACGTGAGCTTGATCACCCGCGCGCTGCAATGTCGGCAGGCTGACGCCGATCCCGACTCTCTATTTCCAGCGCGAACGACGCTGCCGTCTCAGGTTGATGCCTGTGCCGCACTTCTCGCTGGGCGCGTTCCTCGATCGGGCCATAATTGAAGTGAAACACGATGCGCCCAGGAGACCGCTGCACTGCGAGATTTCCCAGTGCCGCTTATGTCCGCTTCTCTAATCGGCCGTCTGGGTCAAGCACTTTCAGGCTCCCAGCACTACAGTGTCGATGTCGCTCACGGGCTCGCGCTTCTCTTCGGACTCGGCACCAAGGCCCTTGTATGGGGCTTTTTGAGTCAAGCAGGGTGACGCATTTTTTCCATCGTCGGGTTCTTGGTTCGATCTCGCCAGGACCTCATCCTGACGGCTTCGAGCACGATGATACAGTCGGAATGACAATCAGAGGGGAGCCCGCTTTCGGGCGCGGTTGAATCGCGCCACAACCTTGTATGCGGTAGGTCCAAGGACCGGAACCACGATGCAGTCATGCGCATCGGCAGCGAAGCTCCGAAGCGGCGGACCCATTCTTCCAATCGGCATGAAAGCCAAGGGACTTGTCGGGAATCCGCCACCTCGAACCGTCATCGGTATCCCATCACAAGCGTACGAATGGGGCCGAAACTGTCGGGGTACCCCTCAGCGTCCTCCAATCATTGTGCCGGACGCAAAACGACGCCGTCCGGTACAACGCCCTGCCACACGAACCGCCACAGAGCGATCAGTAGCTTGCGTGCCAAGGCCACGATCATGGGCTTGCGAGCACCGCGAGCGTTCTCCGTGCGAGCTCGATACCACTGCGCTAAGGCGCTCTCCTTCTGGTACGTTAGAAATCGCCACGCCAATTGCACCATGCCTCGCCGAACTCGACCATT
>DATEME010000116.1:0-4346 GCA_035275865.1 Candidatus Acidiferrales bacterium
GTACGTGCCGGCAGCCATGTTGGCGCCAGCGCGATTGTGCGAATGGTAGAAGCGGAAACCGGCCGGATTCGGCGTGAAAGAAATGCGTCGCGATCCGTGTGCAGGAACAAACGGTGTGCCTTCTTCCGCCGCTCCGTCGACATCGACGGGAACTTTTTGGCCGTGCCAGTGCAACTGCTCCGGTGTTTCCGTGTCATTGAAGACATCGACCGTGACGCGGCGGCCTTCTCTGAAGCGGAGCAGCGGTCCGGGGAACTGTCCGTTGTAGGTGATGGTCGAGATGATGCGGTTGGGCGCGATCTCGACAGGGGCTGCTTTAATGTGCAGAGTGTAATCGGCGGGAGGGCTTGCGTTTTGCGGCGCGGAAGCACCGCTTGGGTGCGTGAAAAGAGGCTCGGCGACGGAGACCAATGGAGCGAGCACGGAGGCGCCTGCAGCCAGACCTGCGGACTTCAAAAAGCGGCGGCGCGACTTGGAATGCCGTTCCATTACAGCTCCTTACCGCACGCGAGCGGGCGCACGTATGACGCGGCAAGTTGCCGCAGATTGGAGAGTCAGACTCCCTCATTCTGCCCTCACCGCGGCGAGGCGTCACGCATTTTTGCGCGGTGTTAGAAAGCAAAGTGTGATCGCTCCCCTCCTGCAGACCCTTGACCATGCAGAGTTAAAGTTCGAAGGGGCCCAGGGGAACGTGCTGCGAGGCGATGTGCAGTGAGCCTGCGTATGCAAACTCGGCCGCCCGGCTAGCGAGCGCCTGTTCGGCCGTGATTTGCGCGAGATCGGGCGTGTTGTTTTGTTCAGAAAGATGCGCCAGCACGAGATGCCTTGCGCGGCCGTCGAACACTTCTGAATCGCTCAGGAACTCACTAACAACTGTATTGGAAAGATGCCCGGTGCGGCTCATCACGCGCTGCTTGATGAACCACGGGTAAGGGCCGACCTTGAGCATTTCGAGATCGTGATTCGATTCGAGGATCAAGAAATCGCTCTCGCGCAGGTGCTGCTTCACATGCTCGGGCATGTAGCCGAGATCCGTCGCGAGCGCGACCTTTGTTCCGTTGGAACGGAAGGTAAAGCCAATCGGATCGATGGCATCGTGCGGGATCACAAATGGATTGATTTCAATATCGCCAATCTCGAATCGCTCGCCGGGCCGAATGTATTCGATCCGCTCCATCTTTTGAAACGGGCGAGTCGGAAACATCTTCAGGATTTCACGATGCGTGGGTTCGGTAAGGTACGCCGGGCAACGCCATTCACGCGCCATTTGCGCAAGCCCGGTGGAATGGTCCGAATGCTCGTGCGTTACCAGGATGGCATCAATCCGCTCGGGGAGCGCGCGGCCCAACGCTTCGAAGCGGCGAAGGATTTCCTTGCGGCCTAGGCCGGCGTCAATGAGGAGAGTCGTGTGCTCGGTTTCGAGCAACGTGGAGTTGCCCGTGCTGCCGGAGGCCAGAATGGAGATACGAAAAGAGATGCGCCGATTCTCCGTGCGACGCGCAAAATAATTACACGCCGCAAGGCAGCCGTCAAAGGAAATCCGCAGTTTAGCGGCGAATGCAGCTAGACCACGAGTTGGTCGCGGGTGAGCGAAAAGCCGTCGAGGGAGCCGACGACGCAGGCGGCGAGACGGTCGGATTGGAAGAATTCCTGGGCGATAGCCTGAATTTCGTCGGCCGTGACCGCTTCGAGCATGGCTATCAGTTCGTCCGGCGTGAAATGCCGATTGAAGTAGATGTGATAGCGGGCGAGGCTGTTCATGCGCTGGCCGCTGCTTTCGAGCGCAAGGAGCGTCGCGCCTTTCAAGTGATCCTTCGCGCGACGCAACTCGTCTTCAGGGAGTTTCTCGTCCCGCAGGCGCCTGAACTCGGCGAGAACGCACTCCACGAGCTTCCCGGCTGTTTCCAGCGAAGTGCCCGCGTAAACAGAGAGCACGCCCGCATCTTTATAGGAATTGAGCTCGCTAAAAATGGCATAAGCCAGGCCCAATCGCTCGCGAACATTTTGGAACAAGCGCGAGGACATCCCGCCACCGAGCACATTGTTCAGCACTGAGACGGCAAAGCGGCGGCGGTCGGTCATCGGAAAGGCCGGAAGGCCGATGCAGATGTGCACCTGTTCGAGTTCCTGTTTACTGCGAAGAGTGACGTGCGGTGCGGGCTGCGGTGCCGCGTCGGGACCGCCTTCGTCAACGGGATCGAGATCGGCAAAGCGCTCCATGGCAAGGTCAAGCAGTTGCCGGTGCGTGAGGTTCCCGGCAGCCGTAATGACGAGATTGTTTGGCGCATAGCTGGCGCGAAACCAGTCCTGCAGATGGTCGCGAGTGAATGAGGAAACGGTTTCGGGCGTGCCGAGAATCGGCTTGCCAATCGCGTGCGGCGCCCAGAGATTCTGGCTGAACAGCTCGTGCACGAGATCCTCGGGATTGTCCTGCGTCATGCGAATTTCTTCGAGGATCACTGACTGCTCGCGGGCGATATCTTCTTCGTCAAATTTCGGTTCGAGCGCCATGTCCGCGATAATGTCAAAGGCGCGCGGAAGGTGTTCGCCGAGGACTTTCGTATTGAAGCAGACCATCTCCTTCGCGGTGAACGCGTCGAGCATGCCGCCCACGCTGTCGACTTCGCGCGCAATGTCTTCCGCAGTGCGGCGACGCGTACCCTTGAAGACCATGTGCTCGATAAAATGCGAAACACCGTTCAGTTCCGCGGGTTCACGGCGGGAGCCGGAACGCACCCAGATGCCTACCGACACCGAATGCACGTGCGGCATTGGCTCGGTGATAACGACAAGGCCGTTGGGCAGCGTATCTTTGTGAACCTTTCGACTCTTTTTCGGAGCGCTCTTGGGCATAACTGAAATCATTTTTGCACGGACTGACCGAAACTCATATAGCTCCGCGTCAATTAAGTCAAATCAATTCCGCCGCGTAGACGCAAGCTCCGCAAAGAAAACCGCCGGAAAAGCGAGGGCGAGCCTGCGTGCTATGATCGCGAATATGGACGAAACGCCTGCCATTCCCGCTATGAACCTGCTCGGCCAGTCGGCTGACGAGCTGCGTGCACTTGCGCAATCGTTGGGCGAGCCCGCGTATCGAGGAACGCAAATTTATCATGCGATCTATGCGGAGCGGCGTTTTGATCTGGCGAATTTTACGAATCTTCCGGCCGCGTTTCGCAAACGGCTGGCGGAAACCACTACGATTGAGTTGCCGCGTATCGTGAGGCGGCACGTTTCGGGAGACGGAACGGTGCGTTATGTTCTCGCGCTTGGATCAGGCGGGCGTTCGCAAAAGCCTGCAACGATCGAGACCGTTTTCATGCCGGAAGAAAACCGGCAGACGATTTGCATTTCGTCGCAAGCAGGATGCGCGGTCGATTGCCGGTTCTGCCTCACTGCGACGCTCGGGCTGGTGCGCAATCTGACGGCAGGCGAAATCGTCGGGCAAGTACTCGTCGCGCTCGGGGACAATTCGGAGGCGCTGAAGCCCCAGACGAATGTTGTATTGATGGGGCAGGGAGAGCCGCTGCTGAATTACGACGCAGTGATGGCGGCGCTGCACATTTTGCTTGATCCGAATGCGCTCGCGATTTCGCCGAAGCACGTGACACTTTCGACGAGCGGCATTCTGCCGGGAATTGAGCGCTTGGCAAAGGAAACGGTGCGGCCAAAGCTGGCGATTTCTTTGAATGCGTCGACGAACGAACAGCGCGACCGGATCATGCCGATTAATAAGAAATATCCGATTGAGGCGCTGCTTGAAACCTGTGCGCGATATCCCCTACGGCCATGGGAGCATTTGACGTTTGAATACGTGCTGCTCGGCGGATTCAACGATGCGGCGGAAGACGCGCGCCGCGTGGCGCGGCTTGTGGCGAATCTGCGCGCCAAGGTGAATTTGATTCCATGGAATCCGGGCGACCTGCCTTACCAGAAGCCCGACCCGGAGCGCATCGAGGAATTCCGGCGGATTCTCACGGACAAAGGCGTTCGGGCGTTCGTTCGCTATTCGCGCGGGCAAGACGTCATGGCGGCGTGCGGGCAATTGGCGCTGCTCGAAAACGCTGCATCAGTTTGAATTTTTTCCCTGGGCCATGATCTCCTCGATCTCCCCGGCCGCGCGCGGCAACCGTTCCGTCAAAACTTTGTGGCCATCGGGCGTCACGAGGATGTCGTCTTCGATTCGAATGCCGAGATTTTCTTCAGGGATATAGATTCCGGGTTCGGCGCTGATTACCATGCCTGCCTGCAGCGGCAAATTGCGGTCGCCCGGATCGTGCACATCGAGACCGATGTAATGGCTGATGCCGTGAATGAAATAGCGGCCTAGGGTGCGGCCTTCTTTG
>DATEME010000117.1:0-8521 GCA_035275865.1 Candidatus Acidiferrales bacterium
CGCATCGGCCGCGGCTCTCTTCACTACGAACCAGGTCGTGGCCGCGCCTGTCATCATCTCGCGCGAGCACCTGCGCAAATCCAAAGGCCGCATGCGCGCCGTGATCGTCAATTCGGCCAACGCAAACTGCTGCACCGAAAAAGACGGCCGCCCCGCCTCGCGCGAAACTGCTTCCGCGCTGGCCCGCCAAATCGGCGGCATGGACGCGTCGAACGTGATCGTCTGCTCCACGGGCGTAATCGGCGGCGAATTTCGCGTCGATAAAATCCTGGCTGCGGTCCCGGCGCTCGTAAAATCGCGCGCGTCAGACGCGGTCACATTCACCCAATTCGCCCGCGCCATCATGACCACGGACACGCGCCCGAAATGGGCCGCAGCAAAGTGCCGCATCGGCGGCAAACAGGTCCGCGTGCTCGGCTGCGCCAAGGGCTCGGGGATGATTCATCCCAACATGGCGACCATGCTCTCGTTCCTCGTCACAGACGCAGCCATTTCGCCTGCCCTGCTGGATCGCGCGCTGCGTTCCGTTGCCACTTCGACCTACAATTCCATTACCGTCGACGGCGATAGCTCGACGAATGACACCGTCGCGATTCTCGCCAATGGGCAATCCGGCGCGCCCGAAATCACGGGCGAAGGCACAGCCTACAACGCCTTCCTCAAGGCACTCGAAGGAGTCTGCAACTCGCTTGCCTATGCAATCGTCGAAGACGGAGAAGGCGCCCAGCGCGTAATTGAAATCGAAGTTCTCGGCGCGCCTTCCGATGAAGCTGCGCGCCAAATCGGACAAACCATCGCGACATCTCCGCTCGTAAAGACCGCCTTCGCCGGCGCCGACCCAAACTGGGGCAGAATCCTCGCCGCCGCCGGCCGCTCCGGCGTGAAATTCGATTACGAACGCGCGTATATTTGGCTCGCGGGAATGCTCGTCTGCAAACGTGGCCGCGAGCACGAATTCAGCGAGCGCGTCGCGAGCCGCCGTATGCAAACCAAGCACGTTCCTGTCGTGATCGACCTGCGCTCCGGCAAAGGCAAAGCCCGCATCCTCACCTGCGATATGACGCAGGAGTACGTCCACATCAACGCAAGCTACAGAACCTGAAGCGGTTCGCCGAGCTATCGCTGAACCGCAAACAGTTGACTGGCAAGGCCGCTTGGCGCAAGATGCTCACGAGTTGCTGGAGCCGCTCGCTCCAGCCCTGAGTAGCCAGGCACTTAGCTGACTGCCCTCGGCCCGGACAGCCTCTCCCAGCTCCGTATGCGCGTCTCCCTGCGGAGGCGCCGAGGAGCACCACCGTGAAGAAGCTCTACGTCGGTAATCTTTCCTTTAAGGCTACAGAAGAGCAGATTCAGTCGTTGTTTGCGGAGGCCGGTGTACAGCCGGATTCACTGACGCTCCTTCGCGATCGTTTTACAGGTCAACCACGCGGTTTCGGCTTTGCGGAGATTCGCGACGACGCGGAAGCCGAAAAGGCCATCGCCGCCCTGAACGGAAAGGAATTCATGGGCCGCGCTCTCGTCGTCAACGAAGCTCGCCCGCAGCGTGAAGGCGGTGGCGGAGGTGGTGGCCGTGGCGGTTATGGCGGCGGTGGTGGTGGACGTGGCGGCGGTGGACGCGGAGGCCGCGGCGGCTACGGCGGCGGTGGACGCGACCGAGACCGCGACAGGTAAAAAGAAAAGCGGTCTGCGAGGCCACCATAACGTGGAGCGTATCAGGTATTTATCTGATCAAGGATGCGCGCCTGGATTGGTCCGCGGTCAATACCATCGCGTCGTGGAAGTTCAAACCTGCTACCGCGGCGGGCGGCAGACTGATAGCCGTTCGCCAAGTGATCGAAGTCGTTTTCAACTACCACTGATCTGAATCACGCGTTTTTCTTTAATTCCGCCAGCACCAGCTTCGCCACTTCCTTCAGCGTATCGAAGACGCCCTGCCCCGTAACCGCCACCGCCTCGAGCGCGGGCTCATTTTTCACGGCAAGCTGTTTCCGCAGTTCATCGACGGGCAAGACGTTCGGCAGATCCCGCTTGTTGAGCTGCAGGACGTAAGGAATGGTAGTGAAATCCAGATTGTGGTCCTTCAGGTGTTCGCGAAGATTGTCGAGCGTCTCCAGGTTCGCGTCAAGCCGCTCTTCCTGCGAATCCGCCACGAAGACCACGCCGTCAGCGCCCTTCAGAATGAGCCGCCGGCTGGCTTCGTAAAAGACCTGCCCAGGTACCGTATATAAATGAAAGCGCGTGCGAAATCCCCGAACTGACCCTAAGTCCAGCGGAAGAAAATCGAAGAAAAGGGTGCGGTCCGTCTCGGTTGCGAGCGAAACCATCTTTCCCTTTTGATTCGTACCAGTATGCTCGTAGATCCACTGCAGGTTCGCGGTTTTCCCGCCTAAACCGGGGCCGTAGTAGACAAGCTTGCAGTTAATCTCTCGCGCTGGAAAGTTGATAAACGGCACAATTTCCTCGAATTAGGGCAGCTTCGCTTTTATAGCATAGGGTTATAGTACAGGCCAACGCGGTCCGTCCCGTCGTGATGCGCAAGTAACAACGGATTCAGCAGCCTGGCGGGACCTAATGGGCCGCAGGCTCAGCGGCAGGGTGCATACCGTGCTGAGGAACTTCGTGGACGCCCCGGGTCGGCGGGTCCTGGTGGAATCGGAACAGCTGATTGAGCGGACCGGGCCCCTTTCCCACCTGAAACGCCTTTTCTATGGCCTTTGTTACGTACGCCTTAGCGAGAATCACCGCCTGTGGAAGCTGCTGCCCTGCGGCAAGCTGCGCGGCGATTGCGGAGGAAAAGGTGCAGCCGGATCCGTGCGTGTGGTGGCTCCGCACGTGGTCTCCGCCGAACGTCTCGACCGTCCCGCCCTCGCACAATACGTCCGTCGGCTTCTCCATGTGGCCGCCCGTCACGATCACGGCCCGCGCGCCCATATCCGCCAATTTCAGCGCCGCTTCCTTCATCGAGGCGATGTCCTTCACTTCGATGCCGGTCAGAAATCCAGCCTCGGGCATGTTCGGCGTAATCACTGAAACACGTTTCAGCAATTCGTCGCGAACGAATTTCAGCCCCGGCGCATCGAGCAATTCGGCGTTTCCAGCCGTCGGCCGCGTTACGGGATCGAGCACCACATGCGCGAACTTGCGCGCATCCAGAAACTCCGCCACCGTGGAAGCGTTCGCCCGATTCGCAAGCATTCCAATTTTTACGGCCGCGATCGAGACGTCATCCGCCAGGGTATCGAGCTGCGCACGAAGAGTTGTCGCGGGAGTGGCGTGCACCGATTTCACTCCTTCGCTCGATTGCACCGTAATGGCGGCAATGGCTGCCACGCCATAGCAATTGTGCGCGGCAAAAGTCTTCAGATCGGCGGCGATGCCGGCGCCACAGGAAGGATCGAACCCGGCGATACTGAGGAGGATAAGCGGTGAGTTCGGTTGATGGTTGGCGTTGCTCAATTTCGATTCGTGTCAGGCACAAATGCCGGCCGTACTCGAGGCCGGAGCGGACCGGCATCCGAAATGTACGCTCGTTGCATCGCTGCGCGCAATAAATTTTTCTCAGGATTTTCCCGCGGCGCCCACGGGCTCCTCTACAAGTTGAGGCGGAGCGGTCGGTGCGACTTCGCTTTCCCAATCGCATCCCTCCCGCACGCAAGAACGGAAGGTTCCGTGCTTCGTTCGCTTCTCCACCACGAAAGCGGCGCCGCACTTGGGACACGGTTCGGCGATGGGTTCGTGCGGAGACGTATAGTCGCAATCGGGATACCGGCTGCACCCATAGAAAATCCGCCCGCGGCCGCGTCCTTTTGACGTTCCGCGGCGGACAAATTCTCCTTCGCCGCATTTCGGGCACTTGATGCCCAGTGTGATCGGCCGCGTGTACTTGCACTTGGGGTAATGCTCGCAACCGATGAACTCACCATAGCGCCCGTGCCGTTTCAAAAGCTGGCCTTGGCATTCCGGGCACTTTTCGTCGATGGGTACGTCCGGCTCGAGCGCTTTCTTCGTGCCGCTCGCAAGCCGCCGCGTCGTTTTGCAGTTCGGATACCCGGTGCACGCAAGGAAGGTCCCGAACCGCCCGCGCTTGATCACCATCTCCTTGCCGCAGTTATCGCAATATTGCGTGCCCGTGTCGGCTTCCGAATCGTCGCCCGCCACGTCCGAAAGGTCGCGCGTGTAATCGCATTCGGGATACCGGTTGCAGCCAAGGAAAAAGCCGTGCCGGCTGATGCGCTCGAGCAACTCGCCCTGTCCGCACTTTTCACACTTCTCGCCCGTCGGAATTCCGGCTTTGTACGAAATCATTTCGTCGCCGGCCTTGTCGAGGTCTACTTCGAACCTGTCCCAGAACTCCTTGACCGAGGTTTTCCAGGGCAGCTTTCCTTCCTCGATTTCATCGAGCTCGTCTTCAAGCCGTGCCGTGAAGCTCACGTCGAAGACGTCTTCAAAACTCTTCACGAGCAGATCGCTCACTTTTTCGCCAAGGAGCGTGGGCGTAAAGCGCCCCTGATCCTTGTTCACGTACTCGCGTTCCACGATCGTCGAGATGATCGCTGCATATGTTGACGGCCGCCCGATGCCCTTTTCTTCGAGCTCCTTCACCAGCGTCGCCTCGGTGTATCGCGGCGGCGGTTCCGTAAAATGCTGGTCGGGCCGGATATTTTCCAGGCGCAACTCATCGCCCTCCGCAACCCGTGGCAGCGTCCGGCTCTCGCTATCGCCTTCGTCTTCCTTCTCCTCTTCTTCCTTGACGATCTGGTAGACAGTCAGATAGCCGTCAAACTTGATCACCGAACCGCTCGCGCGGAACGTGTAATCGGCGGCGTTCACATCAATCGTCGTCTGATCGAATACCGCTGGAACCATCTGCGACGCGACGAACCGCTGCCAGATCATCTGGTACAGCTTGAACATGTCCGGATCGAGAAATGCGCGAACGCTTTCCGGCGTGCGCGACACATCGGTTGGCCGAATCGCTTCGTGCGCGTCCTGCGCATCCTTCTTGGATTTGAAGAAATTGGGCTTTTCCGGCAGGTACTTCTCGCCGTAGGTCGATCCAATTTGTCCGCGCACTTGGTCCAGCGCATCGTTTGAAACGCGCACGGAATCCGTACGCATATATGTGATCAGCGCGACAGAGCCCTCATCGCCCAGTTCCACGCCTTCATACAGCCGCTGCGCCAGCATCATCGTGCGCTTTGCGGTGTATCGCAGCCGGTTATACGCAGCTTGCTGCAGCTTGGAAGTGGTAAACGGCGGGGGAGCGTTGCGCCGCTTTTCCTTTTGCGTGACGTTAGCGACCTGCCAGACCGCGTGCTCGACGGCGGCAAGGACGCGTTGCGCCTCCGCTTCATTCGGAATTTCGAGATCTTCGCCTTTGTACTTCGCCAGCTTCGCTTCAAAGGCGGGCGGCTCGCCCGCCGCGAGCAGCGCATGAATCGTCCAGTATTCCTTCGGGACAAACGCGCGAATCTCTCGTTCGCGTTCGACAATCAGCCGCAGCGCAACCGTCTGTACGCGCCCGGCCGATAGCCCGCGCCGGACCTTGTCCCAAAGCAGTGGAGAAACCTTGTAACCCACAATACGATCCAGGACTCGCCGGGCCTGCTGCGCATCCACAAGGTTCTCGTCGACTTTCGTCGGCTTTTCGAATGCCGCCCGGATCGCCTTCTGCGTAATCTCATTGAACATCACCCGCGAAAACTTAGCGCGCTCGGTCTTGTTCTTGGCGAGAGCTTGCAGAAGGTGCGCCGAAATGGCCTCACCCTCGCGGTCAGGGTCGGTCGCGAGATAGACATTCTCTGCCTTGTCAGCCGCGGATTTCAGCTGGTCAACGACCTTCACCTTATCTGGGATAATCTCGTACTCCGGGTCAAAAATGTTTTCGGCCGTTACGACGATCTTCTTTTCCGGAGCCACCTTGGCTTTTCCTTTGCTCTTCCGGCGCTTCTTCTTCGGCTTTCCATCACCGTTCTCAGGCAGAATTATCCCGATCGTCTTTTTCGGCAGGTCCATCACGTGCCCGTAAGACGCCTTCACGGTATAGTTCCGGCCAAGATATTTGTTGATGGTCTTAGCCTTACCCGGCGATTCAACGATAACGAGTGATCTTGCCATGCTTCTTCTTATTCTTCCTCAGTCTGAGGTTCCTGTCGAACCTTCGTGACCTCTATAGTCTTGGATGCGGGCGGAAGACCCGCGAATGTCCTTGAGCCCATCGTACCCTGATCGGTCCCTGCGGTTACAACAGGACTTTCAAAAATTGCTTTCCCGGTAACTGGCGTACCACGCCTTTCATCTCCAAGTCAAATAGGGTGGCCAGGACCTCCGACGAATTCAACCCCGAAAGCTCCACCAAGTCGTCGATCGGCTTGGCTTCATCCGTCCCCATGAGCCCATAAAGCACGCGCTCGGACGCCGAGAACTCGCTCGTAATAAGTTCTGTCCGCTCCTCCAGTGACTTCTGCTCGACGGGAAGGAGTTCGGCGCGAACCGCAGTTGGCAGCTCCTCGACTACATCTTCCCAGCCTGTCACCAGCTTAGCACCTTGTTTAATTAACAGGTTCGGCCCAAAACTCATCGCCTGCGTCACGTTTCCGGGCACAGCAAACACCTCACGCCCAAACTCCATCGCCAGTCGCGCGGTAATCAGCGATCCCGAATACTGCGCGCCCTCCACGACCACGACTCCCAACGACATCCCGGCGATCATCCGGTTCCGAATCGGAAAATTCTGCGGCGCAGGAAATGTCCCCATCGGAAACTCTGAAACAATCGCGCCGCGCTGCTCGATCTCCGCGAAAATCTTCTTGTTCTCCTTGGGATAAACCACGTCGATCCCGCACCCAAGCACCCCGATCGTCACTCCATCCGCTACGCTCAGCACGCCCTTATGCGCGCAAGCGTCAATTCCCCGGGCCAGGCCGCTGGCCACAGCAAGCCCTCGCTGTGCCAGGTCCCTCCCGAGCCTCTCCGCCATTTGATTCCCGTAGGGCGTCGGACGACGCGCCCCCACAATCGCCACAATATGCCTGTTCAGAAGTTCTGGATTCCCAAGCACATACAGGAGAGGCGGCGGATCATAAATCTCCCGGAGCCGCGTCGGATACTCAGGTTCATCCCACGTAAGCAACCGGCATCCGCTCGCCTGCACCGACGCCAGCTCGCGCGCGGCATCGCTCAACGGCTGCTTCGAATGCAGCGCCTGCGCCACCGCCGCCGGCAGCCGCTGCGCCTCCAGGCTCGTCAGCGACGCATCGAAAATCGCCCCGGGACTCCCAAACTCTCGCAGGAGCTTTCCCGCCATCCGCGCGCCGAGTCCCGGCGTCAGCGCCAGCGCCACCCATTCCAAGTAATCTGCCGAATCCATCGAGAGCATTGCCCGCGGCAGACTACGCAGCACACCGCCCATTGTCAAGCACGGCAATTATTTCGGGCGGCATCGCTCCTACGCCTCCTTGATTGGGCGTTCGACGAAAAATCGGTATGATAGATGTGGCTGGAGAGAAGTCTACGATGTTTCAGTGGCACCGCAGGGCAAAAGATGCGCACGATGAATTCGAATTTCTTCGGCGCAATATGGTCGAGCGTCAGATCCGCGATCGCGGCATTCGCGACCCGCGAGTTCTCGCCGCAATGCTTGCGGTTCCTCGCCACTCCTTCGTCCCGATAGAACGCATCGCCGATTCCTATGCCGATGCGCCCCTTCCCATCGGTGACGGCCAGACAATCTCGCAGCCGTTCATGGTCGCCGCAATGGCCGACTCCCTCGCGCTCCTGGGACACGAGAGCGTCCTCGAAATCGGCGCCGGCTCCGGCTATCAGGCCGCGGTCCTTTCGCTGCTCGCCCGCGAAGTGATCGCCATCGAAACCAAACCTCGCCTCGCCGCCATTTCTCGCGAACGCCTGGCGCACCTCGGCTACGCAAATGTCCAAATCATAGAAGCCGACGGCTCCGCCGGCTGGCCCGCAAACGCGCCCTACGACGGCATCGTCGTCTCCGCCGCCGCGCCTTCCGTCCCGCGGCCCTTGTTCGATCAACTCGCCGAAGGCGGCCGCATCGTCATTCCCGTCGGCGATTCCGAAAATCAGCAAGTCCTGCGCATCGTGAAATGCGGCGGCGAGCCGGTCCGCGAACGCCTCTACCGCTGCCGCTTCGTCCCTCTCGTCGGAGAGCACGGCTGGCCTGACGCCATCCACCGGGCACCCTCCGAATGACATCCGGCGAGCCCGATCTTTCAATCGTCATCCCCGCATTTAACGAGGAAAGCCGCCTTCCTCGCGCGCTCGAAAAAATTCGCGAATATTTCTCTCGCCAGCCAGGCGGCCTCGACAACATCGAAGTCCTCGTCGTCGACGACGGCTCGTCCGACGCCACGGCACGCATCGCGCAAGAATGGGCCGCCCGCTTCCCCGCCTGCCGCCTCGTCTCCAACGGCCAAAATCACGGCAAAGGCTACAGCGTGCGCCACGGCATGCTCAAAGCCCGCGGCCGCATCGCGCTTTTCACGGACGCCGACTT
>DATEME010000118.1:0-1695 GCA_035275865.1 Candidatus Acidiferrales bacterium
ACTAGCAGGTGCACGCGCGATGTTGTCGGTTCGCCGGCGGATGGCGCGGTAGCACTCGCAGGCTGCGTCCTCCAACCCGGTTCTGTTGAGGACGATGATGTGGCCCCGACGATATCGTATTAGGCCGTGCGTCTGGAGCCTGTTCGCGACGAGCGTCACGCTGGTCCGGCGCACACCCAGCAAGTTTGCAATGGAATCGTGCGTCAGCGGGAGTTCGCGCTCATCTGTCAGGTCGAGCGCCTGAAGCAGCCAGCGCGCGAGGCGGGATTCCAAAGGGTGCAAAGCATTGCAAGCAGCGGTTTGCTGTACCTGGCCGAGGAGGGCCTCCTTAAATCCCAGGATGAGGTCTCGGATGCGCTCACTCTGGCTGACCGCCACGCGGAAATGTGATTCCGAGATGATTGCGCAGGTGGCAGGTATTTGGACCGTCGCGCGAGTGAAGGCATTCGAACTGCCCACGCCGACGAAGGCACCGACCGCGCCGTCCCGACCGACGACGGCGGTCTCGACTTCCTGTCCGTGCTCCATGACGGATACGAGCGACACCAACCCGCTCATAGGGAAATAAACGTGGGCGACCGGAGCCTCTTGCTCCTGCAAGATCGCGCCCTTCGCGAAGTAGGCTGTGCTCAGATGCGGCCTGAGGAGTGAGTCAGCGGTCGGTCCGAGTGCCGCCAGCAACCGGTTTTCACACTTATCAAACATCGGTGACTCAACCGTCACCCGTCCCAAACGACGCAAAGCATTCTTTATAAGTCGATTGGGATTTTTCTCGCCTCGCTGAGCCAGGGCCATAATGTATTTGGCGAGCAACTCGCGGGTCGCAGCCGCGTGTCGCTCGCCAGCAGGTGAGCCGTCAGACGTTTTTATCTCTTCCCATGCTGCGTCAAACGCTGACGCCAAAATCTTCGTCGTCTCGACATCAAAGACGTTATTCGTAGGAAGCGAATGCATTGACATAAAGGTTCTCCTTCAAGAGTTCAGTTTCAATTCAGAGAAGTGGAATGTTTTCCGTTTGCACCTCATCGCAGTAGCTGCACACCTAAGTTCGTAAATCAGTTCGGTCGACAGTCGGATGGGCCTCGATTCCAAAAAGTCTCATCGGGGCACCGCAATCACGGCATGTTGGACCACTAAGCCTGACGCTGTTGGTCGGGGCCAGTGCATCCCGAAAGGGACCCGCTCGATTCCCGGCAAGCCGCATCGCGTGATATGGGAGAGGTTCGCCATGGTCAGCGCAGAACGTCCTTGGTACTGGTGATGAGAACACACGTGCAGCCTGTCTCGCTCCAGACGCGCTCGTCGCCCGTTCCAGGCGCACCGTAGTTGTAGTCGCCCGGGACGAGCTTGCGCCCGTCGATCCACAATTCACCGTCGAGGAGATGCAGCTCTTCTACGCCCGCGTGCGTATGCGCGGGGTAACTCGCGCCGGGCGCGAGGCGTACCAGCATGCTGACGCGGTGCCTTTGCGTGTCGGTCGCCAGCAGCTTGCATTCGATCCCGGGCGCGATCTGGTCCCATTCAGGCTCGGACCACTGCTGCGCCTGCGGCAGCACCGGCTGTTTCCCCGTCTTCTCCGCGATGCGAAGCGCAAGGCGCCCCTGCAGCGACGTCGTTGGACGCAGCACGTCGGTGGGCCAGGAGACGAACCGATTGACCACCGGCTGGAGGCTCTCCAACTCGCGCTGGCAATCC
>DATEME010000119.1:0-2504 GCA_035275865.1 Candidatus Acidiferrales bacterium
AAAGCTGCTGAATGCCGTCCATGTACTTTAGTTGTCCGCCCTCAAGCAGCTCCAGCACTTCAATCGCAGCCTGGCGGTCAACTTCGGAGACGCCGAGTTGCTTGGCCGTCAGAAAAGTTCGAGCGAGCATTGCTGTCCTCCCGACTCTAGTTAAGATAGCCCCGGCCGGTAACCTCCGGTCGGGGCTAGGCTCCTTGGCATAAACGAAATTTACATATCTCGTCGAGTTGTCAGGCGACTTGCCGACGCCGACGCCTTCAAGAGCCAACAGGCCACCGCACGCTGCAATTAGGCCCGACAGGCCGGCACCTACGATGGGGCCGGGGAAAAATTCATTCAACAACCGATGCCGGATCGCTAAACACTTTCGGCCAAAATGAAATCGAAGTTGCGCCTATTTCATCGGCACTTCTTCGCATTGCATGTTTAGTAATACTATACAAAGCCTGCCGTATTCCGGACCAAGAACTCCCAGCCCAGGGGGATCAGGACCGGTATGAGGACTCGCGCTCGACTACTTAAGCAAAATGAAAATCGCCGTGATGCTGCGGCGCCTGCACGTTGGCCGTCTCTGGCAGCGCATTCGCGTGGCCCAGGTCGGGCGGGCTCACCGCATTCGTGGCGTGCGCGGTGTCCAAAACTTGTTGGATGTCGGCAGGCACGGGGTGATCGATTTCGGTCATATCGGATTTGTGGTCCGTGGCCAGGCCGTGATCGGCCTTGTCCGTGAAGACGAACTGGTCGGGTGCTGCGCTCATCACCGCGCCAGGGATATCGGAAGGCTTGGCGAGTGCTGACGCGGCCGGTCCATGCGCCCCGCTCGAGTCACTCGACGGCGCCGTCAGAGCGGCTGGATCGTTTGGGATCGCGCCAGGATGCGCGCTGTCGTTATCAGCGAATTTGAAGCTAGTACCCGGAATCACTGGTCCGCGAAACGTGCTTTAAGTCGTTTCTGATGGACCTCGGATTTGGTCCAGGCGAACGGCTTGGCGTGTTCATTATAGTCCTCGATGAAGGCGTCGATATGGGAACGCAATTGAACGACTGAATTAAAGGAGACCCCCGCGAGCGACTGGTCTGCCAAGATGGAGAACCAAATCTCGATCTGGTTGAGCCAGGAGGCGCGTGTTGGCGTGAAGTGGAAGTGCACGTTGAGATGACGCTTGAGCCAGCGGTCGTTCTTCGGCTTGTGGGTGTTGAGATTGTCGAGAATGACATGGATTTGCCGCTTGGGATGCTCGGCCACGATCCGGTTCATGAAGTCGAGGAACTCGATGCGCCGGCGGCGGCTGTAATGCTTGGCGTGGATTTCGCCGCTGGCAACGTTGAGCGCTGCGAACAGGGTGGTGGTGCCATGTCGCTTGTACTCATGGGATTGGCCGGTGAGCGCGCGCCCATTGGGCAGCTTGAGATAGCCCTGCGCCCGTTCCAACGCCTGGATCGACGGCTTCTCGTCCACCGCCAGCACCAGCGCGCCGTCGGGCGGGTCAAGATAAAGCCCGACAATCTCCGCCGCCTTGGCTGCGAAGGCAGGGTCGTTGCTCTCGCACCAGGACTTGCGGGCCGTAAGGTCGATCTTCTGTGCACGCAGGAAGCGCCAGACATATTGCACATCGACGTCGCCCAGTTCGGCTGCGATCAACGGACCGCTCCAGCGGCCGTGCCCGGCCGGCACCGGTCGGTCGAGTACCGCCAGAATGCGCTTGTCGGTCTCCACCGTGTATTTGGGTTCGGCGCCGCGGTCGCCGGTCTCGTCCAGCCCGGCCAAGCGGTCGCGCGCATAGCGCCCCCGCCACTTCGAGGCCGTTCCGGTCGTGCAACCAACTTCGCGGCCGATCGCGCGGCTGGCCATGCCCTCCGCCGCCAGCAGCACGATCCGCGCTCGTTGGCGCATCCGATATTCCGTCTTAGTAGACCGCGCCAAGCTCAAAAGCTCGGCGCGCTCCTCCTCCATCAATCTGATCGGGGTCGCTTCAGGGATGCCGTTCATGCATCCTTGAATCACGACTCACACTTCAGAAATAGTGGGTACTCGCCTCAACGATGCTGCTTGCCCTTTGCGCGGGCACGCAGGCTGCCGACCAGGTCAAGCTTGGCAACCTCACGCAGCTTAGCGGGCCGATTTCGCCTGCAGGCACCGAAACCAAGCGTGGCATCGATCTCGCCCTCGAAGAGCTTGGCAACAAGCTCGGCGGCCTGCCGGTCAAGTACACGGTGGTCGACGACAAGACCAATCCGGCCGAAGCGGTGCAGGGAGCCTCGAAGCTCATCGACGACGCCAAGGTCGATTTCGTCACCGGGCTCGGCGCCTCGAATACGCTGATCCCGGTGTTCAAATCGTTCGTTGACGCGGGCATCTTCGCGATCGGCGCGCTGGCGGGACCGCTGCAATTCGCAGGCAAGGAATGCCACCCGAACGGCTTCTTCGTCTCGTTCTCGAACGACGACTGGCCGGCGGCCGTCGGCAAGTACATGACCGACAAGGGCGTCAAGAGCGCGTTCTT
>DATEME010000120.1:0-4522 GCA_035275865.1 Candidatus Acidiferrales bacterium
GTGCGAAATGGTTTGGCAACTCGTGCGGCGAGCTGGTTGAGCCATTTCTCCCATGCCGCGCTATAATCGGCGCATGCCTCACGAGTTCACGCCACGTCATGAGGAGCCGCAACCTGCAGCTGGCGGAAGCCGGCGCGGTGCCCCGCCGCGGAAGCACGTTGGTGTGGACCTTCTCGAACCACCCCAGCCTCAAATGCCGCAGCCTTTCGCAAAATGGAACCCGCTGCCGCGCTTGCTCGCCCGGTTGCGAAAATTCTTGCCTCGCTGAACTAACATCGGTCGGCCAGCGAACGCATCCGTTTATGCCGTTCGCACTGCTTCGCGGGCTGATTTTGCCACGTGCGCGATTTGCTCGCTGCTCATTCCAGGATAAATCGGAAGACTTAGCACGCGTTCGCAGGCTCGTTCGGTGTGCGGAAACGTTCCCTGCGGATAACCAAGCCCCGAATAAGCGGGCTGAAGATGAATCGGGGTCGGATAGTGCACCACCGTCTCGATTTCGACCGCGGTGAGTGCTGCGATGAGCGCGCGGCGGTTATTCACGTACACAACGAATTGGTGATACACGCATTCGTCGCGCGAATCGTCCACAGGCAAATCGAGATGCGCGCCCGCCAGCAATCGCCGGTATTCGACGGCGATCTGCCGGCGACGCTCGGTCCAGTTATAAAGCCGCCGCAACTTCACACGCAACACGGCCCCTTGAAAACCGTCCATGCGGTAGTTGTATCCGACAAATTCATGCTGGTATCGCGTTACTTGGCCATGCGAACGTGCGGCCCGCGCAAATTTCGCCACATGGTCGTCGTTCGTGGTGATCGCGCCGCCCTCGCCGTAGGCGCCGAGATTCTTGGTCGGATAAAAGCTGAACGCTGCCGCGTTTCCCAGCGAACCGACGCGCCGCCCGCGATAGCGCGCGCCGTGGGCTTGCGCCGCGTCTTCGAGAATGCGCAGATTGTGCCGCGCCGCAATTTCGCGCAGCGCGTCCATGTCCGCCGGGCGACCGTACAAATGCACGGGCAAGATCGCCTTGGTCCGTGGAGTGATCGCGCGCTCCACCAGCTTTGGGTCGATATTTGCCGTCGCGGGATCTATATCCACGAACACTGGCACGCCGCCGCAATACGTGATGGCTTCGGCCGTAGCCAGAAAGCTATTAGGCGTGGTGATCACTTCGTCGCCGGGCTGAACACCCAGCGCGAGCAAGCCCAAGTGCAGCGCGGAGGTGCCCGAATTGACCGCGATGCAGTGTTTCGTCTCGCAGAATGCGGCGAATTCGCGTTCGAAGGCTTCCGTTTCCGGCCCCAGGATGAACGCCGCTTCGTGTCCTACGCGATCAATCGCGGCAAGAATCTCTTCGCGCAGCTCTGTGTACTCGTTCTTGAGATCGAGAATGGGTACTTTCATGAACGCGGCGTCACTTTTCCGGGACGAGTCAGATAGCCAAGCAAGAATCTTGCAAGAAATCGGCGGAGAAAAGCCGAACCAAGACTTTACTTTAGCCCGCCACCTTCAACAAGCATCGTCTCGAATGTTCTACTCGAAACGCGAAGAGATCGACGCAGCGCCGTGCTTCCGCAATCTTGTGCCGCGTGTACTCGGTTCCGGAATCATTGCGGCAAGCCACGCGTTCGTCTATTACTTCCAGTACTCGCTCTCCCATACAAAAATCTCACGAAATTGTTTGCAGCGATCACCTGATCGCTTCTCAGCCGTGATATAAGCATCCTCGAATGCTGTTGCGGAATTGCACTTACCGCAACTCAGCGCGTCCCCGCACCAACGAAATATTTCCGGGTTTCTGAAACCCGTGCTGCCGTTGGTTGTCTGAACCTGATCAAGGAGAAAGCAAAATGAAGTTCCGCGCGCAGCACCTCGCTCTTCCGGCCGCTCTCGCTTTCTTTGCGTGCGCCGGCTCGTTGCATGCTCAAGGGCCCGCCGGCTACGTCGCTAATGGTCGTGTCACTGGAAGAATCGCTTCTGCCTTCAGCCATCAGAACCTGGAGCCGGCTGATCAGGCAACGACCAAGAAGGTTCGCGACGCCATCGCCGCCGACGCCTCTCTGTCGGAAGATGCTCGCCGGATCCAAATTTCCACGAGCCACGGGCGCGTCACTTTGCTCGGCGACGTGCAATCGGACAATGAAAAGTCTGTCGTACTAGCCAAAGCCACAGCCATTGTAGGCGAGGGCAATGTGGAAAACCGCCTGGATATAGTTCCGGCTAAAAGTTGAGGACTACTGCCGACAGGGCCGTCGTAAGCTTGCCCATCTACGATTTATGTAGTTGAAAATCGCGCCAGACAGGGGCTCCCGCGCCCGGCCGTCATTTGTCTAATCGCAACCGCGAAGAATTAAAAATCAACGTAACTCTCTGAAAACAAAGAAAAGCGACCCTCCTAATCGCAATTGATTTCGGGTTTTTGAAACAGCGGTCAAATGGCACATCCTGGCGCGCAGGCGCGGCGTGAGATCGGAAACGAACTTGGAACCGTTACATGGTTTCGTTAGAGGACAGGTGCTAACTCTTGCCCTTTCTTTGTCCTCCCGGCCAGTAGAAGACGTGACTTTGGATACCTAAACTCGATACGATGCGAACGCAAAAAGTAAGCCGCCCGCCCAGGGTCCGCAAAGGCAAGACGAATGTTTGCCTTGGTCTACTCGCCTTTTTGGTAGTCGTTGTCGCTATAGGCCTCTCAAGTTGCTCCGGTTACACGTCCAACGCCCAAAGCACAAACGGTGGCGGCACGGGCGGCGCCAGTACAGGTGTCCTTACTCCATCGCCCGCCAGCCTAGGCTTCGGCAATGTCGGTGTGGGCAGTACCGCCACTCTGACGTTGAGCGTCTCCAATACCGGCACAGACACGGTGAACATCTCCAGCGCCTCTATATCGGGGGGCGTCTTTACCGTAATTAGCGGCAGCGGCAGCGCGACATTAGCGGCTGGGCAAACTGATACGGTCCAAGTACAGTTCGCGCCGACCTCGATCACGCCGGCAACGGGTACTCTGACGGTAACGAGCGATGCCTCCAATCCTTCGCTGGCAATCGCATTAAGCGGCACAGGTTTGCAGGCACAGATTTCTGCGAATCCTGCGAGCGTGAATTTTGGCGGCATTGCGATCGGCTACACGGATTCGATACCGATTATTCTGAAGAATACGGGTAACCAGACTTTGACTTTTTCGCAGGTGAGTGTGTCGGGAAGCGGTTTCGGCCAAACTGGACTGAGTACGTCGACCACGATTGCGGCAGGCGCCACCACAACATTCAACGCGACGTTCGATCCTTCTGCGGCAGGTACAGCGAACGGCTCGATTACATTGGCGACGAATGGCTCGCCTTCTCCACTGGTGATCAGTCTCTCAGGCGCGGGCCAAGCGACTAGCCTGTTGCTTGGCACAAGCCCGACAACTCTTGCTTTCGGCAACGTGCTGAATCAAAGCAGTAGCCAGAAGACCGTCTCGGTAACAAACGGCGGCAATGCGAACGTAACAATCTCCGGCGTGACTGTAACCGGAGCCGGATTCACCGCGAGCGGCGTTGTGAATGGAACAGTTCTGACTCCGGGGCAATCGGTGACATTGACAGTAACATTCGCGCCCACATCAGGCGGAGCCGTGGGCGGCGCCAACGTGAGCATCGCCAGCAATGCGACGAACTCTCCGGCCGTCGTGAGCTTATCGGGAACGGGAATGCATTCCGTCGTGTTGACGTGGAACGCCAGCCCGACGGGTGGAGTGACATACAACGTGTTCCGCGGTGCTTCTCCTGGCAGCGAGGGCACGACGCCGATCAACACATCGCCAGTTAATCTGCTGACCTTCACCGACACGAACGTGACTCCGGGTGGGAACTACTATTACACAGTCGAAGCGGTTAACTCGGCGGGCAGCAGCGCACCGTCAAACGAAGCGCCGGCCGCTATTCCGAATCCGTAAGTGCTTCGCGTCTTATAGAGCCTCCGCAGATAATCGAGTCTGCTGCTGCGGTGCCTCTGCCAGCCTCGCGGCTATTCCTCACTTTTCTCCGAGGTGTTCTCTCCCCTGCTTAAGACCTGCGTAGCGCTCGCAAGAACTCTGCTCGCGGTCTCATGTGAACTTCCTCGAAAACGCCTAACCATCGCGCGAAAAATGCAAAGACTTATATCAGGACTTCTCCTTACATTCGACTGCGCCAATTCCCAACGAGGTACAGGAGCATTTTCCTGCACGAACATGACGAAGGAACAGGTCTCACCTGTCGTCGAACAGCTTTTTTCATCGCCCTTTCTCCCGTCTCACGTCCAGTAGAGCCACGACGAAGCACTTGCATACAGTGTTCCGCGTCATGGGAACACAGAAACGAAGCTGCATCTGCGCGGCCGCCAGGAAAAAAGCAAAAGCGAATTTCGCTGTTTATTCGTTGGTTGGGTTCGCGCTAATTCTGGCCACAGTGAGCCTCGCCGGGTGTGCGGGGTACACGACGGCCGCCTCAAGCGGAAGTGGCGGCGGCACCGGCAACTCTGGCGGCGGGGTTCTGAC
>DATEME010000121.1:0-1372 GCA_035275865.1 Candidatus Acidiferrales bacterium
CGTCTGGAATCTGGAAGGCCGCGCGCCAAGCCTGATGGCCAGGGATGGGTGGACGAGTGGGACGCTTCAGCCCGGCGACGAGATCATCTTGACCATCCAACCGTTGCGCAGTGGTGCGCCGGGCGGGTCCTGGAACACCAGCATCCCCAAATTCAAGGATGGCCGACCGCTGCGGGTCACTCCCTAGGATGGTCCTACAATTTCTGCCGCTGGAAGGGAGGGCAGTCATGCGAAGCTTGGTCGTCGCAGTCGCGCTGGCGGCCTCGTGCGCGGGAGTTAGCAGCGCACAGGCGTTCGATGAATCGAAATATCCGGACTGGGCGGGTGAGTGGCGATTGGGGCCGCCCACCAAATGGGATCCCAGCAAGCCGCCGGGTCGCGGACAGGAAGCGCCGCTGACCGCGGAATATCAGGCCATCTTTGAGGCCAACCTGGCGGACCAGGCGGCGGGCGGCCAGGGCACCGATCCCACCTACATTTGCATTCCCGACGGCATGCCGCGCGCCATGAATGTGGTGTTCCCGATGGAGATCGTGATCACGCCCAAGACCACGTATATCATGATCGAATATTTGAGCATGCTGCGGCGCATCTACACGGACGGGCGCGATTGGCCGAGAGATCAGGAGCCATCGTTCATGGGCTACTCGATCGGCAAATGGGTCGATGAGGACGGTGCCGGCCGCTACAGTCTGCTCGAGGTCGAGACGCGCAACATGAAAGGTCCGCGCGCCTTCGACCCGAGCGGCATTCCGCTGCACAAGGACAACCAGACGGTGGTCAAAGAGCGCATCTATCTCGACAAAGCGAATTCGGACCTGCTGCACGACGAAATCACGACCATCGATCACGCGTTGACGCGCCCTTGGACCGTGATGAAGAACTACCGGCGCAACCGCAATCCGAGATGGGTCGAAGCGGTTTGCATGGAAGCCAATCCGCACGTGCGCATCGGCAAGGAGAACTACATGATGAGCGCGGACGGCTATCTCATGCCCGCGAAGAAAGACCAGCCGCCGCCCGATTTGCGTTACTTCAATCAGGCGCGCAAGTAACGACGACGTCACGCGATGGAAGCGTGGTATCATTCCTCCATTGCATGAATGACCCCCAAACCGGAGGGTCACATGGAAAGCTACATCGCACGACGAAAATTCTTAGCTACGCTGCTTGGCGGCGCGGCGGTGGCGTGGCCGCTTGCCGCAGCTGGGCAGTCGACGACGCAGCCAGCCCAAGCGACGACAACGAACCCGCCGCAGATCGAGGTGGTCCGCGTGAAGCCTACCGACCCGACGTCCCCAAAGCTTCGGTTTCAATTAAGCGATGGGTCAGTTGACCTGATGAAGTCTCGTAGCCTTGGCGGCGTCGACGG
>DATEME010000122.1:0-32250 GCA_035275865.1 Candidatus Acidiferrales bacterium
CTCGAAGTGAGGCTTCGTATTGGCATCGCCAGCTTTCGGCGTGATCCGGATTGTGCCGTTCAGTTTTGGCGCCATGTTTCCCGCTCCGTCGAAGCGGACTAAAACTATTAGTTACTATATTTTGTGCGCATTCACAACAGTTTAAGGGGATTCTTTGAGGCGAATTGTCATTTCCCTAACTCTTTAACCTTGGCATCCGACCCTTAGTCCCATTGGATAAACCCGTGAGCCGTGAGTTTACGCACAAGGTCGATACACTGACTCTCGACCTTCTCCGGTGGCGCGTCCGCATTTGCGCTCAGTTGCCGGATCAATTCGCCGAGCGGACGTTTCCCATTAAAACCGCCGACGAATTCCGCCACCGGCGTCTGCAAACCGAACGAGGACGGTATACCGCGTGTCTGCTTCAGGGAAAGAGACTTCGTTTCCCACCCGTTTTCGGCCCTATGAAGCACCTGCTCCAGAAGTGAATGCGGCAACAGCAATGGCCGCTTCGAAAGTATTTCAGTTGGCGACGGATTCGCGCTCAGAAAGTCGTGTGCCGCAAATCGCAAAAGGACCAGATCTCCGAATGGCCGCTCTACGAACTGGCTCGCCTCTTCCAGGACGGCCCAGTTGTCTCCGGAGCGGCGCCGCATCGCCACGACGCCATTGTGAATCGCCTCCACGTTGCGCTCGGAGAAATACCGCGCGTAAGCGTCGTAAGCGGCCGCATCCAGATTGTTCCCCACCGAAAGCTCGCGGAGCCGGTCCAGGCTGTATTGTTCGACGCTTCTCGTCTGCCCCTTCACCGCCCAAACGTCGCATCCCGTTCCGCGGAACCATCCGGTGAGCCGCTCTTGCCAGCTCTCCCCTTCGACCTGGGCCCACTCGCAAAGCATCTGGAAGTAACCGCCTTCTTCCAAATGCGCCGCCGCGTCTCGCGCGATTTGTCCGCACAGGCAATCCAAATCCATTGAATTGTCGCAAAAGAGAAATTGATTCGAGGGGCCGATGAAAAAAGGTGGGTTCGAGACGATTAGATCGAATTTTCTCCCTCTCACCGGTCCAAAGGCATCCCCGCATAGCCACTCCACATCTTCGATTCCGTTGAGCCGTGCGTTGAAGGCGGCGAACTCGATCGCTCGGGGGTTCAGGTCCGTGCCGACGACTTTCCCGCTGTATGCCGCTGCCCCGAGCGCTTGCACCCCGTTCCCGGTACCCAAATCCAGCGTCGCTCGGGAGCGACGGTTCACGGTGAAGCAATGAAGAAATCGAGTAGTCGTATTAGGCCAGATGACAAAATCCGGCGCACAAGCCTCGAATCGAGCGTTGGTATCCGAGGCGATCCACTGGTTCTCGAATGGAACTAGGAGTACCTCGGGAGTCAAATCACTTCCCTCGATGCGCAAAATCTTACTGGCGCAAGCGGTTTCGACGAACCAGCCAGGGACAATTTTCGTCACTTCCGCGCGATCCATCCGTAACCCCAAGTAAAACCACCGCAATAGCGCGTTCAAGGCCGTCGGTTCTTGCACGAAACGCACCAGCCGCCCAGCACTGGCCTGCCTAGGCGAAGGCAACTCGTCCGCGTTAAGCGTCTTGAGGATAGACTCCACAGTGAAGCCCGTCTCGAGCAAGAAATTCCGCAGGCGCTGGGCGTCGGCGCTGCTCGGCGGAACAATAGCAGGCTCCGTCATAAGCCGCGTTTCCTCTTCTACTTCAGCAGATTTGGGTTGCGTCGCGGAGAATATCACACCTTCTCCTGCCAACCGATGAAAGCGTCGCAGAAATGGTCATCCGCTTGCTAAAGAGCTAAAGACCTGAACCAAGCCGGTACGCTGCGGCGAGAAAGCTTAGGCGTCCCTTGACACTTGTCGAAACTGTGTGATAAATGCTTCGCTTCACTCACTTTGCAAACCGGTCTGGCCGCGACTGTGCCTCATAGCCGTCGAGGACTCGTTGGACCGTACGATGAGTTTCGCCGCTCGGCGGTCAAGCCCGGTCTTAATTGCGCTGCGGCGCGACATCACAGAATCGGCCGAAATCCTGAAAGGAAGGTGCTTATATGGCAAGACAGAGCGCACAACACAAACTGGACCGTGTTCGCCCGCCCCGCGTGCAGATTACCTATGACGTTGAAGTCGGTGGTGCCATAGAAATCAAGGAACTGCCGTTCGTCGTCGGCGTGCTGGGAGATTTCACAGGCCAGCCTCAGGAACCGCTCCCCAGACTGAAGGACCGCAAGTTCGTGGAAGTTAATCCCGACAACTTCGACAGCGTGCTCGAAGGCATGAAGCCCCACCTTTCCTACGCCGTGGAAAACAAGCTCAGCGAAGATCCCAATGCTCCCCAGCTCAAGGTCGATCTCAAATTCAAGAAGATGGAAGACTTCGAACCGGCAAACGTGGCGAAGCAGGTCAAGCCGCTGAAAGATCTCATGGATCTGCGGACCCGCCTCGCCGACCTCCGCGGCAGCATGCAAGGCAACGACAAGCTCGAGGAACTGCTCCTGGATGCGGTCGGGAATACTGAAAAACTTGAAAAGCTGAAGGGCGAAATCAAACCGGGCGATGGAGGCTCCAATGGCTGACGCAAAAGTTGCAAACACACAAGCCGCTGCGGCGGCTGAAACGCAGGAGCAAAGCCTCCTAGACCAGATCGTAAGCGACGGCCGGCTGGGCACGGACGCCGTCTCGCGCGAGCGCGGAAAGAATCTCGTGAAGGAGTTCGTTTCACAGATTCTCGAAGGCTCGATGACTGTCGCGAAGGATGCCGAGATGATGATCAACGCGCGCATCGCGCAGATCGATCATCTCCTCTCGATTCAGCTCAACGAGATTATGCATCACCAGTCATTCCAAAAGCTGGAAGGCTCCTGGCGCGGCCTGAAGCACCTCATGGATCACAGCGAGACCGGTACCGGCTTGAAAATTCGCGTTCTGAACGTCAGCAAGAAGGAATTGCTGCGCGATATCGAAAAGGCGCCTGAATTTGACCAAAGCGCGCTCTTCAAGAAAGTCTACGAGGAAGAATACGGCGTGTTCGGAGGCGCCCCGTTCGGCGCGCTGGTCGGCGATTATGAATTCGGCAAGCATCCCGAAGACGTGGCCTTGCTCGAGGGCATTTCGCATGTTGCGGCCCAAGCTCACGCCCCCTTTGTCAGCGCAGCTGCGCCGGACCTGCTCAATCTGGAGAGCTTCACTTCGCTCGATGCGCCGCGCGATCTGGCCAAGATTTTTGACAGCACCGAGTATGCGAAATGGAAATCGTTCCGCCAGGGGGAGGACTCCCGCTACGTGGCGCTTTGCCTGCCGCGCACGCTGTCCCGAGTTCCTTATGGCAAGGACACCAAGCCGATCGAGGAATTTGCCTACGAGGAGCACGTTGACGGCACCGACCACTCCAAGTACCTCTGGATGAACGCCGCCTATTCGCTCGCCACCCGCATGACGAATTCCTTCGCTCAATATGGAATGTGTGTGGCCATGCGCGGCGTCGAGGGTGGCGGCTTGGTCGAGGGTCTCCCAGTCCACAATTTTTACACGGACGAGGGCGACCTCGCGCTCAAGTGCCCAACGGAAGTGCCGATTACGGATCGTCGGGAAAAAGAACTGGCGGACCTCGGTTTTGTGCCTCTCGTTCACTGCAAGGGCACGGACTACGCGGCGTTCTTTAGCGTACAAAGCGCGCAAAAACCTAAGGTCTACGATTCGGATTCGGCGAATGCCAACGCGCGCTTGTCAGGACAATTGCCGTATATCATGGCCGTCTCCCGCTTCGCTCATTACCTCAAGGCCATGATGCGCGACAAAATCGGAAGTTTTATGTCGCGTGACGAAGCGGAGTCGTTCCTGAATCGATGGATCACGAAGTACGTCACTCCGGACGATACAGCGTCGCCTGCCGTGAAAGCACAGCGGCCCCTCCGCGAAGCCCGCATCGACGTGGTGGAAGTTCCGGGAAAGCCTGGAGTCTATCGCGCCGTAGCCTTTTTGCGGCCTCACTTTCAGTTGGACGAACTTACTGTTTCTTTGCGCTTGGTGGCGGAACTTCCTGCGCCGGCCAAATAGGTCCGGCTGGGGAAACTCGCTTCGCGCGTATCGTGCAGTCGGGCCCAGCGGTTGCCATACCTAAAATTCATCGAGCATAAGGAGACGAGATGGGAAATCTGTTCTTGAAGATCAAGAGCATCCCGGGATCCAGCAAGATCCAGGGGATGGAAAATGCAATTGAGATCTTTAATTTTTCATGGGGCGCCAGCCTCGCGGGGGTCGACTCGGCAACGAAAGGTGAAACGGTCGGGCATCCGAACTTGACGGATCTTTCCATCAGCAAAGCCGTTGACAAGGCTTCGCCCCTCCTGTTCGCGAATATGACCAGCGGAAAGAGGCTCACTGACGATGTGGAGCTGTTCGTTCAGAAGACTCTCGACCAAAAGTCCGTGACTTATTATCACCTCAAGCTTAAGGGAGCCGTCGTCAACTCTTACAACGCATCTGGCGCCAGAGACGATAGCCCAACGGAATCCGTGACTTTCAACTTCCAAAAAATCGAGTTCTCGCATGACGAGGAAGAGGGCGGCAAAATGAAGGGTGCCGTTACCAAGGGCTGGGATATAGTAACGCACAAAGCAAGCTGATCCCGGTTTGCCGATAAACATGGCGAGCCCAACCACAGCAAAGCGTCTCTTTGAGGAAGGAAAAGTTCGGGCGGCCGCGAAGGAGCTTACGGAATACCTTCGCGACCACCCAGCGGACTCCACGCAACGAACATTCCTCTTCGAGCTCCTTTGTGCTTCCGGCGATCTCGTCCGCGCCGAAAAGCAGCTGAGCGTTCTCTCTCAGGGCGGCGCAGAAACGGAGATGGGTGCCGTTCTCTACTACTCGGCTTTGAATGCTGAAAAGCTTCGTAACGAGACGTTCAATAAGGCCGGCTTCTCAAAGCACACCTCGTCCGCGCCGGTGACGGGCAAGCTCAACGGCCGCCCGTTTCAATCCTTGTGCGATGCCGATCCCGACCTCGGAGGACGCCTGGAGGTCTACGCAGCTGGCGCTTATCTCTGGATTCCTTTCGAGCACATCGAATCACTACAAATGGAGGCGCCGCGCCGCTTGCGTGACACGCTTTGGGCGCCTGCCATGATTCGAACGGGCCCGGCGTTTGAGAGCACCGAGCTCGGCGAAGTGCTGATTCCGGTGATCTATCCGTTTTCATGGAAGAACGAAAACGAAGCCGTGTGGCTCGGTCGCGTAACCGAATGGGCCGCCGACGAAAACGGAACCGAATACCCGTCCGGCCAAAAGATTCTTCTCGTGGACGGCGAGGAAGTCCCGTTCCTTGAAGTCCGTTCGATCGAGTTCGATAAGCAGATCGCGGCTCCGGCAGCCGCAAACTAAAACGGAACTGAAAACAATGCCCCTCCGCGAAGGCTTGCTCGACCCTATTTCCGCCGAAAATCCTAGCGGCATCGATGTCCGTTACGACTCGAAGCTGCTTCTTTACGACAAGATCAAGGAAGCCCGCCGCGAAGACGACGGCCTCGACCAAGGCGAATGGCAGCAGGAACGAAAAACCGCCGATCTTCCCTTCGTCCTGAAAAGCACTCAGGAAGCTCTCGCTACCAAAACAAAAGACCTTCAGCTTGCCGCATGGCTCTGTGACGCGCTTTTGCGGACGGAAGGATTCGGCGGCCTTCAGCAGGGCCTCGCTTTGTGCCAAGGTCTTATCGCCAATTTCTGGGACACGCTCTTCCCTCCCATCGAAGACGGAGACCTGGAACTCCGCGCCGCGCCACTCGATTGGCTCGGAACCGCACTCGACATTCCGCTGAAAAAAGTCCCTCTGGCTCGCGCTGGCTACGGCTTCTTCAAATATAAGGAATCCCGCCTCGTCGGTTACGACGCGCCCACCCTCGGCGACAAAGAAAGAGAGCAGCGCGCACAGCGAATCAGCGAGGGCAAGCTCGCCGCTGAGGACTTTGATAAAGCATTCAATGAAACGCCGAAGGCATTTTACGTTCAGGCTGAAAAAGATCTCGACGGCTGCCTCGCCACGCTCAAGAGTGTCGACGAAACCTGCGATGAAAAATTCGGTAGTGCCGGCCCGTCCTTGGGCAAGCTAAAAACGACCCTCGAGGAGATTCGCCACACGGTCCACGGCCTGCTCCAGAAGAAACGCGAAACCGAACCCGACCCTGTGGAAGAAAGTGCCTCCACAGCGCCGGGTTCCGACGGCGCTGCCGTGGGCGGAGGCGGAGCGCAGGGTACCGGCCGCAGCGCGATTCCCAGCATCGTCATCTCGATAATGACGAGCTCCGAACCCGCCGACCGCCGCGAAATGATCGCGAATGTCGCGAAGGCCGCCGCCTTCCTCCGTCAGCGCGAACCGCACAGCCCGGCTCCTTACCTGATGATGCGCGGCCTCCGCTGGGGCGAACTGCGCGCCGCAGCACGCCTCTCCGACGCCGCGCTTCTTGAAGCGCCGCCGACGGAACTTCGCCAGCAGATCAAACGCCTCGCCTTGGCCGAAAAATGGGCCGAGCTTCTCGAGACGGCGGAAAACGCGATGTCTCTGCCGTGCAGCCGCGCGTGGCTTGATTTGCAGCGACACGTCGTCGAAGCCTGTACCGCCCTGGGTGGCGACTACGAAGGGATCGCTGCGGCCATTCGCCTGGAACTGAAAGTTCTGCTCCACGATGTACCCGAGCTGCTTGACGCCGCCATGCTGGACGATACGCCCGCAGCCAATGCCGAAACGCGCGCATGGCTTCTGCAATTGATGCGCCCCGCCTCCAAGCCGCAGCCGGCCGCGGACGGCGGAGCCTCCACAGAAGCGGCTTCGGAGAGCGCTCCTTCGCCCGGCCGGTCCGCGCCCGAACCGTCCTGGCCGTCGAAAACCGCCGATAGCTACGACGTTGCGACCGAAGCCCTCAAGGCCGGTCAGGAGAAAAAGGCGTTCGACATCATGCAGCAGGAGATCGCTCGCCAAACGTCCGGACGAGGCCGCTTCCAACGAAAGCTTCAATTGATTCAGCTCTGCGTCGCCTCGGGCAAGGACGCCATCGCCCAGCCTCTGCTTGAAGATCTCGCCGCCGCGATCGAAAACCACAAGCTCGACGAATGGGAAGACCGGGAACTCGTCGCGGATGCGCTCACCGCGCTGATGAACCTGAGCAGGCGAATCCAGGAAGACCCGTCGGAGAAGCAGAAAATATTCGAGCGCATCTGCCGCCTGGACCCCGTGCGCGCGCTGAGCGCAGGATAATCCGTCAAAATGGCGCGATCTCAAGGCGATCTTACCGTCACGTTGTCCGTGCTGGACCGCTTGATCGATAAAGAGCCTAGGATGGCCTCCGAGGCTCCTCTCACGCGCTCCCAATCGGTTCGCATGATGAAGGCCGCTGTGCAACGCGACCTCGAGTGGCTCCTGAACAGCCGCAGAATTTTCCTCGAGCCCGATGAAAGCCTGAAAGAGGTGAATCGCTCGGTCTACGTTTACGGCCTGCCGGATTTTTCCAATTATGGTGCCGCGTCCGCGCCCGATCGCGCGAAGCTGCTTCGCCAGTTGATGACGGCGATCAAGCTCTTCGAGCCGCGCCTTCTCAACGTTCGCCTCGTGCCCATCGAATCCGAAGACGCCGGTGTCCAGGAGCTTCGCTTCCGCATCGAAGGTCTGCTCGCCATGGATCCTGCGCCCGAGCCGGTTTCATTCGACACTGTAGTCGAGCTTCGCTCCAGCAATTGTCGCGTCTCCGGAGGACCAAATGCGTGACGATTTGCTCCTCTATTACGAGCGTGAACTCGATTACATCCGCAAGATGGCGGCGCAGTTCGCCGAAAAGAATCCCAAAGTCGCCTCACGCCTCGTGCTCGAACCGACGAAATGCGAGGACCCTCACGTCGAGCGGCTTCTCGAAGGATTCGCCTTTCTCGCCGCGCGCGTTCACTTGAAGCTCGACGATGAATTTCCCGAAATCAGCGAAGCGCTGCTTAGCGTCGTTTACCCGCAACTCGTCCGGCCTCTTCCCTCGATGTCCATCGTCGAATTTCAACTCGACCCTGAAAAAGGGAAGCTCACCACCGGCCTTCCGATTGCCCGCGGCTCTTCTCTCTTCTCGCGCCCCGTGGCTGGTGTTCCCTGCACCTTCAAGACGTGCTACGACACCACTCTCTGGCCCGTAAGCGTCGGCTCCGGTGAATTTCGCGCGCCGAGCCGCCTGCAGCCGCCGGTCAAGACTGTCGACTCGACAGCTGCCGTGCGCATCGAACTTCGCGCCGCGCCCGACGTAAATCTAAAGGAATTGAAGATCGACCGCCTGCGCTTCTATCTCGATGGCGAAGGCGGCCTGATCAACACGCTTTACGAATTGCTCTTCACACGCCTTACGCGCATCATCGTCCGCGATCCCACTCCCGGCTCGAAGGTGCCTCCCGTCGCGCTCCCCGTGAGCGCATTGCGCCCTGTCGGTTTTGAGTCCGACGAAACTCTGCTGCCTCACGTGGACCGCTCGTTTTTCGGGCATGCTTTGCTGATGGAATATTTCGCGTTTCCGGAAAAATTCCTGTTTATCGATGTCGCCGAACTCGAGGCTGTGTGGGAAGCCGGCTTCAAAGATGCCGTGGAATTCGTTTTTCTTATTTCGGAAGTCGAGGGCGACGAACGTCGTCAGCGCCTCGAACTCGAAATCTCGAAAAAATCTTTTCGCCTCGGCTGTACGCCGATAGTCAATCTTTTCACTCAGGTTGCCGAGCCGATTCAACTCAGTCAGCGCAAATACGAACACCCGATCGTCCCGGATGTCCGCCGCCCCTATTCCACGGAAGTCTTCTCCGTCGATGAAGTGGGCTGCATTAACACGGCCACGCAGCAGACCTCAACCTTCGAGCCTTTTTATTCCTTGCGCCATTCCACGCGCGGACGCAAGCAAGCCGCGTTCTGGCTCGCGCGCCGCCGCCCATCGGAGCGTCCCAACGACGACGGCACGGACATGTTCCTTTCGCTCGTCGATCTCTCGATGCAGCCGATGAATCCCGATTCGAGCATCCTCTCGATAAAGACGACCTGCACGAATCGCGATCTCCCCTCTCGTCTGCCTTTTGGGAACGAAGACGGCGACTTCGAGCTGGAGGGTTCCTCGTCACTTAAGCGAATCGTCGCATTGCGGAAGCCGACTCCGACCGTTCGGCCCATATCCGGCAAAAGCACGATGTGGCGCCTCATTTCACATCTGTCGCTAAATTATCTTTCTCTCGTCGAAGGCGGGCGCGACGCGCTCCAGCAGATTCTGCGCCTTTACGACATTGGCCGTTCGGCCTATTCCCAGAACGTAATCGAGAGTATCCTTCGGGTACGCAGTGCGAAGCATTTCACTCGGGTTTCCGGCAATAACAGCATTACGTTTGCGCGAGGCACGCGCGTCGAAATCGAGCTCGACGAATCGCAGTTCGTCGGCAGCGGAGCGTATCTATTCGCCGCCGTGCTCGAACGGTTTCTCGGCTTGAGCGTTTCGCTCAATAGCTTCACGCAATTAGTCGTCACTACACCGCAAAGAAAGGCGCCGTTGCACGAATGGCAACCGAGAGCAGGACGCAGGATCTTGGTCTAGACAAGTCGACGCTCGAAGACGCGCTCCAAAAGGAGCCATGGTCGTTCGAGTTTTTTCAAGCGGTCACGCTCTTGCAGCGGCTTGCCACGGAGCGCCGGCCGGTTGGAAGATTCTCGAATCCTGACGACGAAGCCGTGCGCTTCTGCGGTAATGCCTCTCTCGGCTTCCCCGCAAGCTCGATTCAGAAAATCGAATGGCCTGAAGACGGTCCGCCCCGCATGACTGTTAATTTCATGGGACTCACCGGTCCGATGGGTGTGCTCCCTTATTGCTATACGGAGATGGTCCTTGAGCGCGAAAGAGCGAAAGATCGCTCCTTCCAGTCCTTCCTCGATATCTTTCACCATCGAATGGTTTCCTTTTTTCATCGTGCGTGGGAAAAGTACCGTTTCCCGGTCACTCATTCCAGCGGCCATGAGGATCTCTTCGAACATCATATGCGCGACCTCATCGGTCTCGGCACTGCCGGGCTTAACGGCCGTCAATCGCTCGCGGACGACGGTTTGCTTCATTTCGCCGGTCTTTTGGCCCGTCAGTCTCGCTCCGCGCAGGCTCTCGAGCAGGTTCTAATGGCCTATTTTGATGTCCCGGTCGATATCGAGGAGTTCGTCGGCGGTTGGTACCGGCTCGATGCCTCCACCCAATGCGCGGTCGGCGAAGAAGCGGGCGATTCGGAAAGGCTCGGCATGGGCGCTGTCGTCGGCGACGAAATATGGGACCAGCAATCCCGCGTTCGCGTCAAGCTCGGACCGATGCCGCTCGAAAAGTATCGCCAGTTTCTTCCTGACGGCGATGCGTACGAATCCTTGAAGGCCATCACACGTTTTTTTTCGAATGATGAATTCGATTTTGAAATTCAGTTGATCCTGGAACGCGATCACGTCCCGCGCTGCGAAGTCGGCGCCGCGGAAGCCACAGCCCCTCGTCTCGGGTGGGTCACATGGCTAAAATCGGCGCCGCTTTCCCGCGATCCGGACGAAACGATTCTAAATCTCTGACTGCGAGGTGTCTCATGGGCCTGAACCTGAAAGCACTTATCGGCAAACTCAATGACCAGGCGCGCTCGGCGCTCGAAGGTGCCGCTGGCCTCTGCCTCTCGCGTACGCATTACGACATCGAAATCGAGCATTACCTCACGAAGCTGCTTGAGTCGCAGGCGTCCGATTTCGCAAAAATCGTAAAGCACTTCGGCGTCGACAAGTCCCGCCTCACGGGCGAGCTCATGCGCAGCATGGACAAACTAAAGTCCGGCAACGCTCGCACGCCCGCCATCAGCCCCAGCGTGCTCAAGATGCTCACTCAGGCCTGGACGATCGGCTCGATCGATTTCAACGCCTCCGAAGTCCGAACCGGCTTCACGATCCTGGCTCTCGTGATGGACGACGAACTCGCCCGCATTACCCGCGAGATCAGCCGCGAATTCCAAAAGATCCAGCCCGAGGCCCTCCGCAACGAATTCGCCAAGATCGTTGCCGATTCCTCCGAGGAAACCGTCACCGCCGTCGCTGATTCCGCGGGCGCGCCCGCCGCTCCAGGTCGCGCAGTCGGCGGCAAGACGCCCAATCTCGATCAGTTCACCGTCAACCTTACCGAGAATGCCAAAAACGGCAAGATCGATCCCGTTCTCGGCCGCGACTTCGAAATTCGCCAGGTCATCGACATTCTCACTCGCCGCCGCCAGAACAATCCGATCCTCACAGGCGAAGCGGGCGTGGGAAAGACGGCCGTGGTCGAAGGCTTCGCGCTCCGGGTCGCTCAAGGCGACGTTCCTCCACCGCTTCGCAACGTCACAGTCCGCACGCTGGACCTCGCCCTTCTTCAGGCCGGTGCCGGCGTAAAAGGTGAGTTCGAAAATCGCCTCAAGGGTCTCATCGAAGAGGTGAAATCTTCTCCGACCCCGATCATTCTTTTCATCGACGAAGCTCACACGATGATCGGCGCCGGCGGCCAAGCCGGCCAGAATGACGCAGCCAATCTTTTGAAGCCTGCTCTCGCGCGCGGCGAACTTCGCACCATCGCCGCCACGACGTGGGCCGAATTCAAAAAGTATTTCGAGAAAGATCCGGCTCTGGCTCGGCGCTTCCAGGTTGTAAAGGTCGAAGAGCCTACCGAGCAACAGTGCATGGTGATGATGCGCGGCATCGTTGGTTCGCTCGAAAAGCATCACAAAGTCCGCATCCTCGATGAAGCCGTTGCGGCAGGTGTGCGGCTCTCGCACCGCTATCTTGCAGGCCGCCAGCTGCCGGATAAGGCCGTCAGCGTCCTCGATACAGCCTGCGCGCGCCTTTCGCTCGGCCAGAACGCCACGCCGCCCGCCATCGAAGACGCAATTCGCCAGATCGACGATTTCGGCGTTCAACAACGCATCCTCGAACGCGAAATGGTCGTCGGCGTCGATCACACCGAGCGTCTCGCGCAACTTGCGAGCCAGAAAGCGTCAGTTCAGGCGAATCTCAAAGCCTTGCAGGATCGTTGGGACAAAGAACGCGGGCTCGTCGTTCAAATCCGCGACATTCGCGAGAAACTAGAACGGGGCGCCGCCACCGTGGCCGCGGCGAAAACCTCTCCCGCCGAAAGCGGCAACGGCGATTCGGCCGCCGCCGCTGTAGCCTCCGCCGGAGGCGCGGCCGTAGCCACCGCCGCACCGGCCGCGGCTCCCGAGCAAACTCCCGAAGAGCTTCGCGGCCAGCTCTTGAAACTGGAAAATGAACTTTCCGCGCTGCAAGGCGAGACCGGTCTCATCCGCGTCTGCGTTGATGCGCAGATCGTCGGCGAAGTCATCTCCGGCTGGACCGGCATTCCTGTCGGCAAAATGCTGAAAGACGAAATCGCCACAATTCTTTCGCTCCAGCAGCATCTCGGCAACCGCGTCATCGGCCAGCCATTCGCTCTCGACGTTATCAGCCAACGCATACAGACCTCCCGCGCCAGTCTCGACGATCCAGTGAAGCCCGTCGGCGTCTTCATGCTCGTCGGCCCCAGCGGCGTCGGCAAGACAGAAACAGCGCTCGCGCTGTCCGATCTGCTCTACGGCGGCGAACACAATTTAATTACCATCAACATGTCCGAATTCCAGGAGGCCCATACCGTGTCGACGCTGAAGGGCTCACCTCCCGGTTACGTCGGCTATGGCGAAGGTGGCGTGCTCACGGAAGCCGTCCGTCGCCGGCCGTATTCCGTCGTACTTCTCGACGAAGTCGAAAAAGCGCATCCGGACGTGCTCGAACTCTTCTTCCAGGTCTTCGACAAAGGCCGTATGGAAGACGGCGAAGGCCGCGAAATCGACTTCCGCAACAACATCATCATTCTCACCACCAACGCGTGCACCGATCAGCTCATGAAGCTGTGCGCAGATCCCGAGACGATGCCCAACGCTCTGGCGCTCGTCAACACGCTAAAGCCGGAGCTCAACAAAATCTTTAAGCCGGCATTCCTCGGCCGCATGGTGATCGTCCCGTATTACCCAGTCCGAGACGAGGCGCTCAAGAAGATCATCACGTTGAAGCTCGGCAAGATTCAGCGCCGCATCCAGGAAAACCACAAAATCGCGCTGACCTACGATGACTCGCTGATCGACGAGGTCGCGAAGCGCTGTACCGAAGTCGAGTCCGGCGCACGCAACGTGGACAACATCCTTACCAATTCGCTTCTGCCTGACGTCTCGCGCCAGCTTCTCGGACGCATGGCCGAAGGCGAAAAACTGCAATCGATTCACGTGTCCATTGGCGAAAATGGCGATTTTGTATATTCCTGACGCGAGCATCGCAGGCGATCGGAAATAGCATGAGCAATCCACAAGCCCGCGTGCCGGGCGCGTTGGGCGTTGCACAGGTCGGCGAACGGGACCTCGGCTTCCTCGGTCAGGCGATGCAGACCATGCGTCTCGCCGCTGTCTCGTCCACAAGAGCCGGCGATTTTACGCCTTGCGGCAATGGCGATAGCGCCAACGAGGCTCTGATTGCCGAATTGCAGCATGCCGTTACGGCTGCGTTGCCTCGTCTCCCGGCATTCGCGCGCGGCATGATTCTCACCACCCCCGCAGCTGTTCCCTTTCTGATCGGCCGGGCCGGATATCACGCGTATCACGAACTTCGCAGCGGTCTTCACCCCATCGACGCCGCTCATCTGCCCGCTCGCGTCACCGAGGTCTTCGGCAACAGCATCGACTTCGCGCGCGTCTGGATCAACAACAAGACCGGCGCGCAAGGCCGGGCGTTTACCGCCACCATCGCGATCAACTATCCCCCGGGCATTTCCAGGCGCGTCAATGTGATGAATCTGGGCGCGTCATACGACGAAGACACGCTTGTGCACGAACTCACCCACGTCTGGCAATCTCAACACCACTCTGATCCCTTGCATTACATGCGCAACTGCCTCGGATGCCAAGGTCTGGCGCTTTGGAAGAATCAGGATCTCGTCAAGATGGCGCCCAATCCTGCCGTCACTTCCCATAGAGGCTTTCCGATGGATTTTCCCTATTCGGCCTACGCCTATGAGACGGACGCCAAGCTGCCCTTTTCCCACTACGGCGGCGAACAGATCGCTCAGCAGGTCATGAGAGGCGTGGACAAAATCATCAAGGTCGTAAAGGCCGCGCCCGCTAACACCGTCGTTTCGGACAATGTGGATTCCCTGAACAACAGTACTGCCGTTACCAATCGGCTCAATAGTGGAGTCGCCATTTGAGAACTGCCGCTCAAGATCGGGAGGTGAAGTTTGGCTAGCTCGGGTAAGTTCACGCAGGAAAACAGGTTCATCTCGCTCAACACACCTCTCGGCGAGGATGTCCTCCTCTTGGCGAGCTTCACCGGCCATGAAGGTATCTCCCGCCTCTTCCAGTTCAACATCGACCTGCTCTCCGAGAAAAAAGACATCTCCTTCAAGGATATCGTCGGCCAGAAGGTCACCATCAAGATGGGACTGACCGACGGCTCTTCATTCCGCTATTGGAATGGTTACGTAAGCCGCTTCGCCCAGAGCGGCACTGACGCGCGTTTCGCTCACTATCAAATGGAAGTCGTGCCTTGGCTCTGGTTTCTCACCCGCAGCGCCGATTGCAGGATCTTTCAGAAGGAATCGATACTCGATATCTTTGACGATGTCATTTCGGACAACGGCTTCTCCTCTTCCGATTACAAGAAGTCCCTGAGTGGCGCCTACAATCCCGTCGAGTATTGCGTCCAGTACCGCGAGACCGACTTCAACTTTATCTCGCGCCTCTTCGAGCACGCCGGAATTTACTATTTCTTTGAGCACTCCGAGGACAAGCACACTCTCGTTCTCGGCGATGCCCCGAGCGCTCATCAGAATTGCCCCATGCAGTCTCCCGCGCGATACTCACCTAACTCTGCTAACCAGGTCGACGAGGTTATTACGAGCTTCCGGCTCGAACAGGAGCTTCGCACCGGCAATTACACGCTTCGCGACTACAACTTCGAAACGCCCGCCGCCAATCTCAACGCCACCGATCCCACCATCTATCCCGTCGCCAAGAATACCGACTACGAAATCTACGACTATCCCGGCATGTACACGGCCGGCGCGGATGGCAATGCCCTCGCGAAAATCCGCATGCAGGAGGAAGAGGCGCCTCATGAAGTCGCTTCCGGTTCGAGCATCTGCCGCGCACTCGCTCCCGGTTTCAAGTTCGACCTCGAAGAGTTCGACCGCGACGACAGGAATAAATGCTACCTGCTCACGGATGTCCAGCACGTCGCGTCCAATGCCGGGACGTACTACTCGGGCGCGGGCTCTTCATCGCACTATTCGAACCGTTTCTCCTGCATCGACGCATCGTTTCAATATCGCGCGCCTCGGCTGACTCCAAAGCCGTTTATTCAAGGATTGCAGACCGCCGTCGTCACAGGACCGAGCGGCGAGGAAATCTACACGGACAAATACGGCCGCGTGAAGGTGCAATTCTTCTGGGATCGCCTCGGTCAAAAGAACGAAGATACGTCTTGCTGGGTGCGTGTTTCGCAGCTCTGGGCTGGCAAGGGCTGGGGCGGCATGTTCATCCCCCGCATCGGCCAGGAAGTCATCGTCAGCTTTCTCGAAGGCGACCCCGATCGCCCCATCATTACAGGACGCGTGTACAACGCCGATCAGAACGTCCCCTACGTGCTGCCCGATAACGGTACTGTCTCAGCGATCCGCTCGCGCAGCTCCAAAGGCGGCGCCGCTGCTACTGCCAACGAAATTCGCTTCGAAGACAAAAAAGGCAGCGAGCAATTCTTTATCAATGCCGAAAAAGACATGGACGTCTTCGTCGAAAACGATTCGCGCGAAAACGTAGGCAATAACCACAGCCTGACTATAAAAAAGGATCACATGGAAGACATTGGCGGCGACGCGCACCTCAACGTCACCGGCAACATCAATCAAAAAGCCGGCCAGAACGTCTCATTGCAGATCGGCCAGAATCTCTACGAAAAATCCGGGATGAACTATGCGCACGAAGCCGGCACCGAAATCCATTTGAAGGCCGGCATGAACGTCGTCATCGAATCGGGCGTCGAACTGACGATCAAAGCGGGCAGCAATTTCGTCAACATCGGCCCCGCCGGCGTCGCCATCAGCGGCACGCTCGTCCTCATCAACAGCGGCGGCGCGGCAGGTTCGGGCGGCGGCGCAAGTACGACCAGCCCGACTAAACCGGAGGCAGCCGACGATGCCAACACATCCAGCGGAGGCAAATTCGGCATCAAGCTAGGCTAGGTCTTTGTGGTACAGCAAGTCTTGGGTGCAGGTTTGTACTTCCCATAGTTCATAGGGCGCTGCTCGCTGCGCCCCTTAGAGGAGGAGTAGCGAAATGCCGCCAGCAGCCCGCGTGTCAGACATGCACACCTGCCCTATGGCAACCGGTCCAGTGCCTCATGTAGGCGGACCCATCCTGCCTCCCTGCGAGCCGACCGTCATGATCGGAATGCTCCCCGCCGCCCGAGTCACGGACATGGCCACCTGTGTTGGCCCACCGGATACCATCGTGAAAGGCTCCAGCACCGTAATGATCGGCAATCTGCCTGCTGCCCGCGTCGGCGATCAGACCGCCCATGGCGGCGTCATCATCCTGGGCTGCTTCACCGTCATGATCGGCGGCTAACCAGCCTCGCTCGCGGAGCAAACATCCGGCACGTCCGCTAGCTTCAGGAAACACTCCTCGCCGAACGTTTTATCAGGATCGTCAAAACCCGGCCACCTACCGAATGATTCCGATTAGTACTGGGTCGGCTCAAAAATAGTACTAACCGCCTATTCTGGATCCTCTTGAAAAACGGTAAAAAGTCTTAAAAGGGGAAAACCTTATCTAAATCCATTGCCATCAAGCCGTTCGGGCCCGATCGAACATGAAAAGCGCGCTGGTAGCGGGGTTGGAGGGCAAATCGTGCCGAAAATCCTCATCGTCGAAGACAACGAGCCGAATCGCCAGATGCTCGCTCGCCGGCTTGAGCGCAAGGGATTCGCGGTTGTCACGGCGCCGGACGGCGAAGGGGGCTATTCGTTGGCCCGCGCGGAAGCGCCCGATTTGATTTTGATGGACATCAGCCTGCCGGGAATGGACGGCTGGCAAGTAATTGAACTCCTCAAGTCCGAAGCCTCGACGCGCGATATTCCTCTGATCATTCTTACGGCCCACGCGCTGGTCGACGATCGCTCCAAAGCCGTCGCCGTCGGGTGTGACGATTATTTCTCCAAGCCCGCCGATTTTCAGCGATTGCTCGATGTGATCGGTCGCCTGCTGACGGAGAAGAAGCTGGCATGAACCTCAGCCCGCATCGCCGCAGCATGATCGAGGCCAAGTTGCAGATGGCCGAGCAGGTTCTGGCCATTTCCGATCGGATCGTGCAGCTCACCGCTGAAGCCTTCATTCGCGGAGGCCGGGACGTAGAGTCCCTGGTACAGCGCCAGGTGGAATGTTTCGGCAAAATTCGCGCACTGGTTCAAAAAATCGAGGAACATCTCGAATCCAAGAAAGAAAAAGACCTCTTCACGTCCGCCGGTGCGCGATGGTGCTCGATCCACAGATACGAACAGTCACTTCACAACATTACCGCGTCGAACAAGCTTCTCCGGGCGGGCGCCACCACCACAGACGTGCTTCTGCCGTTTCTGCTCGACAATTTTTCCTGGCGCGCATTCATCGAATTTTTGCGCGCGGACCTCGAATCCTGCGGGAGTGACTGGGAGGGCAAGAACGAAATTGCCGCGCGCGCTGGCGACCTTATGCGCGCGAATCAGGAGCTTAAAAGCAAAATCGCCGAACGCAAGCGAATCGAGGAACGCCTCTCTCAATTGGCATCGATCATCGAGTTCTCCAGCGACGCCATTGTGATCCACACTCTGGCCGGCACGATCGTAAGCTGGAACGCAGGCGCGGAGCGCCTCTACGGCTACACGGCGAGCGAGGTGCTGGGCAAGTTCGGAAATCTTCTGCTGCCCCCGGACCGCTACGATGAACTGCAGGCCGTGCTCGAAAAACTCAATTCCAGCGAGGCCGTAGACTCGTACGAAACGGCTCACCTCCGGAAAGACGGGGCCGAAATTCGCGTTTCGACCTCCGTTTCTCCCGTAAACGATTCTGAGGGCAACGTAGTGGGAGCCGCGGCAATCACGCGCTCTCTCATGGACCACAAAAGCTCTGAGGATCTCTTGGAACACGTTCCGGGTAGATCCTGACCTGTTACTCTTCGACCGTCAATCCTTGATAGCCATCTGTGACACACCGTCGTTGCCTGGATGCAGCAGACGGTCAAGGAAGCCAACGAGCGGCATTCGAGGGCCATCATGATTTTCTCGCAAGCCGATCCCGGTTTCGCCCAGGATTCGTCGCAGGGAGGCCCTTTGCGCGATCCTTAGACCCTTACTGAAACCGATGGCGCTCCAGACGGCTTCCAGGATTTCCTTCTCGCGCTGCGCACGGAAGCGATCACGTTCCGTAAGCCTGTCGCTTACGTCCATGGCGATTCGCATTATTATTTCCGAATTTTCATTTTAGTGATTGAGGAGAATTACGTCTGGGTGCTCGTTATTCGGATTGCTGTCGAGCGAGATCATGCGGATCTGGCTCGGCGACACCATGTAAAAGACAAGATTTGCCGGAAATCCAGGCGGCGGGCTGTTAGACATAGTCCCGCGACCGTTTGCGGCGAGACTATCGACATTCAACTGCAATCCCTGGCCAAGATGTGCTGGCTTTCCCGGCGGGTCCACCTCGTCGAGTGTGCCCACAAGTATGGGATTGGCGCCGCCGTTTGAAACGAGCTGACCGACGGTACTGGGGGTATTCGTATCCCGCGGGAGTGACGCGCTGAGGGCGTAACTGCCTTCGACTATGCTTGACGTGTAGCTCATGGGCGTCTGCAATTCGAGTCGGCCGGTCGTCACGGCTGCGTCTCCCCCAAGGATGAAACCCTGCCCAGAGCCCGTAAGATACGCCACGCCAAGGCGCGGGTCGACATTACCAAACGTAGCCCGGCCGTTGGACGCAACCACGCAGCGGGATGCGGCCGGAGTGACCGATGAAATCGTGCCGCCCGCGTTCTGGTCATAAGAGAGCGAAACATCCGCCGTGGTCCCGTCGCAGGTCGCCGCCGTGAGCAGACCCGCCATAACGGTTGAATTCTTGCCGTCGAAACCTGTCCCTGTAACAACGCTGTTGCCCGCGAACGACGATGCGCCGAACGTGGTGCCGGTCTGTTGCAGGACGGCTTCGCCGCTCAACCGCGGGAACTGATCGGTGATCGAAGGAACGTCGGTTTCAACGAAATAAACGTCCGAAGACGAGACGAAATAAAACGCGAACTGAAGCTGCGTCTGCGATTTTCCGGCAAGCGAATAGAGCAGCGTAGCCGTTCCTCGCAAGTCGCTCGCCGTGAACGAGAATGTTCCCGAAGGCGATTGCAATTGCGAGAGAGTGCCCGCATCGTTGATATCGCTCGTGATCGGCGTAAGTTTGCTGACGCCGTCGGCATGCATCACGCCTGCAAGCGCCGCTGGTTTCGCATTGAAGTCCTGGCCTAAGAGTTCGAACGCGTAATTGCCGCTGAGGCTTCCGGCAGAAAACGTCGACTGCGAAACAGGTTTGATCACCCCAGCGCCGTGGGTCGAGTAGACATCCGTATTGGTGTTCGTGTCGTTGTTCTCGATCATGCGGAGTGTTCCGTCCGATTCGAGCGCGAGCTGATAATCCACGTTCAACGCCGCTTGCACGCCCGGGTTCACAATCAGATGGAGCGCGCCGCGTCCATCGGCGCCGCTGATTCCGATCGAATACGTGCCGGTGAGCCGGGCATTTTGCACAATACCTTCCGTGCGGTTGCTGTCTTCAAAGCCTGATGTGATGTTGCCGTCCCCGTCGGACGTGAGCGTGCCCGCTATGGATACCGGACCGCCCGCATCGAAGCCCTGGAAGAAAAATGTATAGGTCCCGCTGAAAAGCGAATTCGTATTCGTGCCCGTGGCTACGGTGATCGAGTATGTTGCGGTCTGCGGAGCGTCGAGGCTATCCGAATCGGTGGCCTGTACGGTGAAGCTGCTGGTGCCTGCGAGAATCGGATTGCCCGAAATCAAACCGGTATTGTTCGATTGGCTCGATAGAGACAGCCCGGCGGGAAGCTGGCCGGAGACCAGTGTCCAATCGTACGGCGGGATGCCGCCTTGCGCCTGAAGCAATGCACTGTAGCCCGCGGCCGTCGCGCCGTTTGGCAGCGATGTCGTCGTGATGTGGAACGGGGGTGGACTGCTAATCGTGATTGAAGCGGGCACCGAGGCGCTCTGATGAGTTGGCACGGCGGAATCCGTCACGGAAACAGTGAAGGGATAGGAGCCTGCGGCAACATTTGTCGCGACAGTACCCGTGATTTGCCCGCTGTTGTTGTTCAAAGTAAGCCCGTCGGGCAAGCTGCCGCTGGAAAGTCCAAACGTGAGCGGCGGAACTCCGCCGTTCGATGTAACCGTCCCGCTGTAGCTGGCTCCGATGAACCCTTGAGGCAAAGAGGCAGACGCCGAGAGTGGCGGCGGTCCTGCAACCGTGATGGAAAGCGCGAGTGGCGTCGCAGCTGTTGATCCGTTGAAATCCTTCACCTGCACGACGAAATTCGACGTTTGCGAGCCGGGACCAGGAAACGTCGGCGTGCCGACGATTTGCCCGGAATTGGGGTTCAACGTGAGCCCACTCGGAAGGTTTCCGGATGCAATGTAATACGTCAGCGGAGCGGTGCCATATTGCGCGGCAACAGTAGCCGTGTAGGGAACGCCATTCATCGCGCCCGTGGGAATGCTCGTCGTGGTGAACTGCGGCGCGATATTCACCGTGATCGTCACGTTGGACGTGATCACGGGGTCGTAGACCGAAGTTGCCGTCAAAGTAAAAGAAGCCTGTGACGAAACACTCGGGGCGGTGTACGTGACCGAAGTATTCGTCACATTCGAAAGCGTGCCGCACCCCGCGCCCGTGCCGCTGCTGCACACGTTTCCGTTGAGCGTAAGCGACCACTTCACGCCCTTATTTGTCGTGTCCCCCGCAAGCGTAGCCGTGAAATTCAGTGAATGCCCCGAATCGACGAATTGAGTCGAATTCGGATTGATATTGACGGTTACAGCGGTAATGGAACCCTTGTGGCAACCGGCCTCCACAATGAAAGCCACGCAGATTAAAAGCAAAGCTAAAAAGCGGAAAGAACTCACGTGCACAGGCGAGCGCTTGAGATTCTCGGCCCAGACGCTGAGGCTCTTGTGATTGTGGGCATACGTCTTCTGTATAGCCATGGCACCTTTGTGAATTTTTCTCAGATCCGCCCCAACCGGGAAGGCGTCTGTAAGTCCAATGCTCACGCGGCGAATCGACTTGAATAACAAAACGGCCAGAGAGTGTCAACGAACATCTCCGGCCGAGCCATTTAGGTGTGCGCGCTCTCCCCTTGCACCGTTTCTGGATGCCAAGCCGGGCGGGGCCGTTGCCTGCGCGTTTTGGTACTCTGGAGCAGAAGGAGCAGGAAGATGATACGCAATCAAATGACCTTATGCGAACTGTTTGACCGCTCCTTGGTGGCTCGCAAGGACGTAATCGGACTCGAATTTCAAGGCCGCACCTTCACCTTTGGCGAAATCGACGCGCGGAGCAATCGCCTGGCAAATCTTCTCGCTGCGCGAGGGCTGAAGCCCGGCGACCGGATTTGCGTCTACCTCGTAAATTCCATCGAAACGATCGACTTTTTTCTCGCCTGCGCGAAACTCGGCCTCGTTTTTGTCCCGATCAATATTCTCTATCGCGACCGCGAAATCTCGCACATTCTGGGCGACGCCGAACCCTCTGCGGTTGTCACCGACGCGAAAATCGACACCTCTTTGCCGGTTTGGACTCGTGCAGAACTCGCCCGCGACGCCGAAGAGATGCCGAGCGCGCGTCCGGCCGCTTCTTTTGATGACCAGCACGCCGCGGGCATCATTTACACCTCAGGAACGACTGGTGCCTCGAAAGGCGCGGTCTTGTCGCACGCTAATTTTTCGGCGAATGCCCTGACGCTGCTTGACGCCTGGCAGATTACCGATGCAGACCGCCTTCTGCTCGCGTTGCCTCTCTTCCACATTCATGGCTTGGGCAACGGCCTTTGCTGCTGGCTCGCCAGCGGTTGCCGCATGCGCCTGCTGGAGCGTTTCGAGCACCAAAAAGCCTCCTCGGAATTTCTGGATTTCGCGCCGACGCTCTTCTTCGGCGTCCCCACGATGTACGTCCGCATGCTCGATTTCGATGCCGACGCTGCGCGCAAGATCGGCAGCCGCATGCGCCTCTTTGTCTCGGGCTCCGCGCCCCTTTCCGCTCACGTGTTCGAGCAGTTTCGCGAAAAATTCGGCCACGCGATCCTCGAACGCTACGGCATGAGCGAGACGTTCATGATCGCTGGCAATCCGTACACAGGCGAACGCCGCCCCGGCACCGTCGGCCTGCCTTTACCGGGCGTGTCGGTCGAACTGCTCAAGCCGGACGGCGCGCCGGCCGCTCCCGGCGAAACGGGCGAGATTCATGTGAAGGGTCCGAGCGTTTTTCGGCGTTATTGGCGCGGACAGGCATCGTTTGCGAGAGAATCCTTCCGCACGGGTGATATTGCCACGCGCTCTGAGGACGGCTACTACACCCTCTGCGGCCGCCAAAGCGACTTGATCATTTCCGGCGGCTTCAATATCTATCCGCGCGAAATCGAGGACTTCTTGCAGGAGCAGCAGGAAGTTACTGAGGCGGCGGTGGTCGGCCGCGCCGATCCAGTCCGCGGTGAGATCCCGGTTGCTTACGTCGTGTTGCGCAATCCGGCGGACACGGCCGAACTCGAGCGCCGTTGCCGCGAAGGCCTCGCCTCATTCAAAGTCCCGCGCCAATTCATCCCCATCGAAAAGCTCCCGCGCAACGCCATGGGCAAGATTCAAAAGCACCTTTTGTAGCTACTGCGTCATTAGGCGTACCTAGACGCAGCCCCAGTCATGCAAATCGCACGAGGCATTTTCCCAGCTCTCAATGCTAACCTTCGCGCCTCATATCGGTCTAAAATGATTTGCGCTATATTATTTTTCACAGCGTTTTACCGTTGGAGCCGCTTTTTTGATATAAGAGTTCCTTTGATTTGGCATCGTAAGCAGACAATCTGCTGGGTCCCCCTTTGCATGGAGGCAAGCATTGATAGAAGTAAAGGATCTAACGAAGTCCTACGGCCAGGTTACCGCAGTCGATCACATCTCATTTGGCGTAAATAAGGGCGAAATCCTCGGCTTTCTCGGCCCCAACGGCGCCGGGAAGACCACGACGATGCGCATCCTGACGGGCTTTATGCCGGCCACCTCTGGCACCGCCAGCATCGCCGGTTTTGACGTCACAAATGAGTCGCTCGAAGTTCGCCGCCACATCGGCTACCTGCCGGAAGCGCCACCCGTTTACCCCGATATGAGCGTCGAATCTTATCTCGACTTCGTCGCGCGCATTAAAAACGTCCCGGCGGAAAAGCGCCGCGCGCGTGTTGACGACGCAATGGCGAAAACGAATCTCAGCGAGCGCCGTCACGAGTTGATCAAGCGCCTCTCACGTGGGTACAAGCAGCGCGTCGGCATCGCGCAGGCGCTCGTACATGATCCGGACGTAATCATCCTCGATGAGCCGACCGTCGGCCTCGATCCAAAACAAATCATTGAAGTGCGCCACTTGATCAAAAGCCTCGCGGGCAATCACACGATCATCTTGTCCACGCACATCCTGCCCGAAGTAAGCATGACGTGCGACCGCGTCGTGATCATCAACAAAGGCAAGGTCGCCGCCGTCGATACGCCGCAGAATCTCACGTCGCAGCTCAAAGGCGGCCTTCGCGTTCGGGTCGAAGCGCGGGCGCCCGAAGCCTCATTGAAAGACCTGCTCGCCAAAGTGCCCGGCGTGAAAGGCGTGCAGATCGAAGGCGCGCACAACGACGGCCACACGATCGCCACGGTCGAAGGAACGCAAGGCAAGGACATCCGCAGCGAAATCGCCGCTGGAATCGTCGGCAAGGGTTGGCCGCTTTACGAATTGCGCGGCGTCAGCATGAGTTTGGAAGACATCTTCCTTCAGCTCACCACTGATGATGCCTCGCACGCGCAGCCGGCAAATTAATCGTCAAAGGTCGCTGGAATCATCGGGGCGGAGGTAAGAATGCAAGGGATGTACGCGATTTATCGCAAGGAACTGAGCCATTATTTCGTATCGCCGATGGCTTATGTCGTCATCGGTATTTTCATCCTGTTTTGCGCGTTCGTCTTCAACTACGACACGCAGGCGGTCATATTCCAGTCGACGCAGGCGCAGATGCAGGGCATGAGCATGCCGATGGACCTGCCCGGCCAGGTGATGACAGGCTTCTTCATGTTCCTCGCCACAATGCTCCTCTTCGTTACGCCGATGCTCACCATGGGCATCTACGCCGAAGAACGCAAGCGCGGCACCATGGAACTGCTCATGACGTCGCCCGTCACCGAAATCCAAATCGTCCTCGGCAAGTTCTTCGCCGCATTCACATTGTTTATCGCAATGTTGGTTCCCACGCTGGTGCCGGTCACGTTCCTGTATTTCACGAGTGAACCGCACTTCCCTCTCCGCATCATCGCGTGCGGTTACCTCGGCGCGATTCTCGTGGGCGGCTCGCTGATAGCGCTGGGGACGTTCATTTCATCACTGACGGAGAACCAGCTGATCGCCGCCGTGCTCACGTTCGCCGTGTTTCTCATCATCTGGATTATCGATATCCTCGGCAGCCCAACGGGCAATTCCGCCACGGTGCTCGGATATTTTTCCGTCGTGCGCCACTTCCAGGATTTCGCACGCGGCGTGATCGACACTTCAAGTTTGGTCTACTTCGCCAGTCTGATGGTCTTTTTCGTTTTTCTCACCGTGCGCTCGGTCGATTCGATGCGCTGGCGGCGGGCATAGTGCGCAGGAATTAGGCGCCGGAGGGATTAGGAATGAAGCGGAATTTGCAAACGACGGGAGAAGTTACCCTCAGCCTCGGCGCGGCGCTGCTCGTTGCCGGCTACCTGCGCTATTCGATTCAAGGCGATCTCGAAAGGCTGAGCGAGGTGCTGCTTATCGCGGGCGGAGTGATGTTCCTCGCAGGCCTCGGAATGTGCTATCGCGGAATCATCCGCTTTTTCTCGAAGCGCTCTTCGCAGTTAGGCACCAACACAATGATCCTGTCGGTGTCTATTCTCGCCATCCTTGTCGTCGCCAATTATCTCGGCTACCAGTATCACAAGCGTTTCGACCTGACCACCGAGAAGCTCTTCACTCTTTCCGACCAAACGAAAAAGATCGTCGGCGGCCTAAAGACCGACGTGAACGTGGCGCGCTTCGCAAAGTCTCCGGACACGACTTACGACGAGTTGCTCCCGGAATACCACAGCCTCAGCTCGCACTTGAAATTTCAAACGGTTGATCCTCAGCAAAAGCCTGACGTGGCTAAGGACTACGGCGCCACCCAAATGGGCGACGTGATCGTCAGCTCCGGCGATAAGAAACAAACCGTCCAGGGCGCCGCCGAAGGCAATCTCACCGAGGAAAATCTCACGAGCGCCATTCTGAAAGTCACGCAGAGCGAAGTAAAAACGGCGTGCTTCATTACCGGTCACGGCGAAAAATCCACGGCTGATACAGGCGCGCACGGCTACAGCACCGTTTCCGACGGCCTGAAAAAAGAAGGCTACGCGTCAAAGGACGTTAACCTCGTCCAATCCAACGGCGTCCCGTCTGATTGCAGCCTGGTCGTAATCGCGGGTCCGACCAAGCCGTTCTTCCCGCAAGAAGAGCAGATCGTCTCGAAGTACATCGGCAGCGGTGGCAAAGCGCTGATCATGGTCGATCCGCAGACCGATCCGCAGCTCAACGATATCTTTACCGCCTGGAATATCAATGTCGGGAACAACGTCGTCATAGACGCCAGCGGCATTGGCCGCTTGCTCGGTGCGGGCCCGGCGATCCCGCTCGTGGCCGACTATGGCGATAGCCCGATCACGAAGACTCTCGAGCGCCAGATGACTTTTTTCCCGCTGGCTCGCACCGTTTCCCTTGCGGATAAATCGAAGACGGATCCCCAAGCCGTGGAACTGCTAAAGACTTCCGCGCAAAGCTTCACCACGCCGAAACTCGCGTCACAAGTGAAGTACGATTCGAAGACCGATCAGCTCGGCCCGCTGTCACTTGGCGTCGCCGCCAGCGGCCTCGGCAGTGATTTGAAGGCACGACTCGTCGTCATTGGCAATTCCGATTTCGCTTCCAATTCCGGCGTGAACGGTCCTGGCGACAATAGCGACCTCTTTTACAACACTATCGACTGGCTCGCGCAGCAGGAGAATCAAATCTCGATCCGGCCGAAGGAGCCGACCGACCGCCACATCACCATGACCGAAGCTCAAAAGAGCGCGTTGACGTGGCTCGACATCTTCTTGATTCCAGGACTCATCGTCTTTTCCGGCATTTCCATCTGGTGGAGGCGCCGGTAAACGGATTCCGGCAGGCGGCAGGCAAACGTATGATTAGCAGATCGACCCTAATTGTTCTCATACTCGCAGTACTCATTGGCGGTGGAACGTACTACTACCAGAAGAAGCATTCGACGACGCCGGCGCTCACGGATACCTCCAAGCCGGTCTTCCCGTCGATGCAGTCGTCCGACATTCAGTCCGTCACGTTGCATCACCTGCCCGAGGGCAAAGACACAACCATCGTGCTGAACCGTAAAGGCGATGGATGGGAAATGACCCAGCCGCTCGACACGCCGGCCGACATGTCCTCGGTCCAGGGCATCGCCGACGGCCTCGCCGAAGCAAGCTCATCGCAGTCCGAACCGGGCACTCCCGATCGTCTGAAGGCCTACGGCCTGGATCCAGGTTCTGTCGCGATCGATTTCACAACGAAAAACGGAACGAAGCACACGGTTTTACTAGGGAATAAGGACTTCACAGGCGACGATGTCTACGCCGTCGTCGACTCGCAGCAAAAAGTAACTCTACTGCCCAATTCTCTTCTCACCAGTGCTGATAAGACCGCGGACGACCTTCGTGATAAAGCTGTCCTCCACGTCGATACCGATCAGGCTGCTTCCGCCGAATTAAAAAACCCATCCGGCGATATCGTAATGAAAAAGACTTCAAGCGGCTGGAATATGACCAAGCCCGATACCGCCGCGGCGGATTCCGACGCTGTCTCATCGTTGCTTTCCGCCGTTTCCACAGGCAAATTCGCTGGCATCGCCAGCGAAATTCCTAACGATCTCGCCAAGTACGGACTTTCCAATCCAGCCGTCACGTTCACTGTAACCAACGACATTGGCAAGTCCTCCACCCTGATCGTAGGTGGCAAGAAAGGCGAGGATTATTACGCCCGCGATACCTCCCGCCCCACGATCTTCGAGATCGGCGCCGATCTTTATAAGAAACTTACACAAACTCCCGGCGAATTGCTCGATAAAGAGCCGCTGCACGTCGATGAGTCCGACATAAACGAAATTCAGATCCAGGATTCTAACGGCGATATCGTTGCCGACCGCAAATCCGGCGGCGGCGAAGAGTGGGTCATGACCGCGCCTGCCGCCCAAAAAGGCAAAAGCGCAAGCGCATGGAAGGTCTTCAGCGTTCTTTCGGAGCTTAAAGCCGACGAGGTAATCGAAAAGCCCACTGCCGCCGTATTGGCCGGCTTCGATCATCCCGCCTACCAGCTGACGCTCGTCGATAGCAAGGGCAAGAAGCGCACCCTCAAAGTGTCTAAGCCGGCCGGCGATTTCATCTATGCCCAATCCAGCGACGGCCCGGCAGTTTTCAAGATCAAAAAGGCAAGCCTCAGCGATCTCAATATCGCTCCCGCCGATCTCGCCTCCTGAGGCGGTTCCCGAAGCTTTCGGGCGCGGATGTGTGACATAATCGGCTTTATTCGTCTAAATAATGCAACTACGGCCGATTGTTGCCTTGCATTTTCCTGTTTGTCGAGTAGTATACCAACGTGTTCCCTGTCTTTGGGTGCGTTGAGAAATCGGCCGATAATATAGTGAACGTCAACCTTTAAGTTGCTACTTGCGCGCGCCGCGGGAACTTGCCATATTGCCCGCAGCCATGGGGGGCGAAAAATATCGTGAGCAAGCAGAAAGCTGGGAATTCCATCCGTTTCCATAAGGACCGCAGGCGAAAGCACCGCCATTGGCAGGTGACCGTTTACTACCACGACGGTGAGAAATTCGCGCGCGTTTATATCGACCGCGAACGCGCCGAGCACTTTGCCGAACGGCAGAAAAAATCGCCCATCGTTAAAAGCACCCGTATCGTCGAGGTCGATTGACCCTCGGCTCCATCGCGCCATAGAATTGGCGGGCATGATATTGCTCGCCCGAAATGAGCGTTCGTTTGCCTGCCCGCTCTTCGAATCCTCCTTGTTGCCGATTCTGCATAGCTTCATGGTCACTTGCACGCCTCGCCGCTGAACCCCAGGCGCTCTACAGTGATCCATGTACGTATCTATGTGTAGTCCTACCTACAGTTCTCCTTGTACGAACTTTTACTATTTAGCAATCGTAGAATCCCGCCAAAAATAACGGCCAAATCTGTTTTCAATCCGGTCCGAGAAACTGTAAAAGTTAATCAGAGAGAGAACCTAATCCCAAGGAGGGCCGCTCTCACTTCTCCTTCATAGAGGAGCGGCCCTTTTCCATGGGACTGGAGGCGTGCAGCCGCATGGCCGAGGCCAACGTTTTGTTCGGAGAATATACGTGCCACAGTTCGCAGTGATTACGAGATCCTTCCGCCGCCTGGCTCCATTGGAGGCCGCGGACGGTGTCCCCGTCGTTCGCATGAATTTTGAACGCCGGAAGACAACGAGATGCGTGTTCGAAAAGCCGAAAGCGTATTTGATCGGCGCCGCCGACGCCGATGCCGCAATGAGTCTTGTGAAGCGTTTTGCGGCCAGCGCAGGCATTGAACTTATCGTTCATCGTGCGGTTGAGGTGTGCCAGGCGCTGCCGTGCGGTGACGAACTTGCCGAGTGTTTGGCAAAAGACGTTAGATGACGGCATTGCATCTGTATCAAGACTTGTACCTCATGAATGCGGCGGTGAACCGCCCCGCAAGACAGCCAAGGAAAAAGAATGCTTTCACAGCGAACTGTGGCGGCTGGGCAACGCTATCCTGAAGCGAGGATAGCCCCGCGATATCCGATCTCCGCTCTCACGCACGCGATAGAGCCTTTGAGCGGGCGGAAGATATCGGGATGGGTTTCGGTCATCAGCCGCAGCGGCTGCTATTTCCGGACGGCGGAGACGCAACAGGCCGAGACCATATTGCAGCTCCGGATCGAGTGGCACGAATCGACGTTCGAGACCTGGGCGCGAACTGTCCACGCGATAGCGGGCGACGGAATGGGAATAGCTTTCATCGACACTAAACCGGCACAAATGGAGATTCTGGCACGCTGGATCGCAGACCTCGCAAAGCAATCGTCGCAATGACGCCTCAGGAAATCGCAAATGTCGCATCCCCGAGCGGATTCAAGCCGATTCTTCTGGACAACGCTGACCGCACCTCCTCATTGCGGGCGGACCGAGAACGCTGGTGGTGCATCCGGATGGCAATTGGACATGCAAGCGCGCCGGGCAAACCGGCGTAGATTTCGCTTCACTCCGCGATTTCTTGCAATCGGAGCCCCCGGCCGCCGCTCCTAGTAGTCACGTTTGAGGCGACAACCAAACGGCAATACACGCTGCAACCTGGCGTCAGAGAACTCGCTTTTTATGGTAGAGTGAGAATTCGTCGAACGCGGGATTCGTATAGTGGTAGTACGCCACCTTGCCAAGGTGGAGGCGAGGGTTCGATTCCCTTATCCCGCTCCATTTTCCTCTTCCCTTGCGAACTGTCGACCGCTAGCCTATGTCTGTTATGTCCCTGCTTCAAGTAGTCGTGGGCAGCCTTCGCGCGCCGAAGCTCAACGCGGTGCGCTGCGCGCTCGAAGCGTGCCGACCGTGGCTGTCACCCGAATGTCCTTTAGAGATCATAGGGATCGACGTGCCGAGTGATGTTCGGCCAACTCCACTTTCGCGCGTCGAGACGATGAGGGGTGCCCGAAACCGCGCCCAATCCCTGCAAAAAATCGCCAGCCAGCGCACGAGCCGTGGCAATTTTTCGTTGGTCTCGAAGGCGGCCTCGACGTCGTCGACTTGGATGGCGAGCGCCGCGTATTCCTCGAAAGCTGGGTTTACGTGGCCGACCGGACGGGAGTAGGCCACTACGGTCAGTCGGGTGCCATCGCGCTTCCTGAAGATCTTGCTACGCGAGTAGTGGATGACGGAATCGATCTTTCTGACGCCATCGACGCCTACGCCAGCGTTCAGGGCATCCGCAATAGTCTCGGCGCTTGGGGCATTCTCACTCGCGGTCTGATCACCCGCGAAGATGCCTTCCGCATCGCGACCATCAACGCATTCTCCCCGTTTTTCAAGTCCCAGTCGTCAGTGGCCGCAAGCGCCTGACCGTCCCTCCTCAGGTTTCGCGATTTTAAGGCGCCAAATGCGCCATTTTTGCGTCATTTAACGTGATTTATATGGCATTTTGCGTCAAAGCGCCTGTCGCTGTTGCTGCAGTTTTTGGCGCGTCATATGTGCCAGCTAACCTGCCAATAAGTTTGAACGGATTTGCGGCGGGGCCGGTAAATCCAACTAAATCTTGCGTTCGCCGCATCGAAGATGCTGACACCTAGTTATCCCCAGCCGGGGTCGGTGGAAATATGGGTAGACATGCCGACTTGTCTTAACGCAAAGTAACTTAAGGCAGTTGAAGTCTTTGGCTTGGGAGATAGTCGATGAGATTCTTCGGATTCCTTCTAGCGGGCGTCCTGCTCGTAGGATCCAGCGCTACTGCGCAAGTTAGCTCTTCCACTTCACTTTTGACCTCGACCACCACTACAACGTTAGCGCTCAACTCCTCCTCGGCGGCTGCCCAGCCTGTCTCGTTTCGGTTGCCGGCGAGGCCAGCTCCACAGCCCCAGGTTCCAGTGATCGGCGTCTACGAACGCTATAGTTTTCAAGCATATGTGGGCTACACGTTCATGCGGTTCTACGAGGTGCCTCACCAGATACACAGTCAGAACGGATTCGATACTTCCATCAGCTACTACCCGGAGTCGGGTTGGCTGGGCGGAGATGGCGAATTTCTAGGCGCGTTCGGCCACCAGGGCGGCGTCACATCGAAGTTTGCGTTTGCCGCAGGCGGTTTGAGAGCACGTTGGGCGGCGCCGCGCGGTCTTGAAATCTGGACGCACGGACTTGCCGGAAGAGCGCATTACATGCCCCAGACAGCATTCGGACCCCAGGGGGCCTTTGCGTACGAAGTCGGACTTGGCGTTGATGCGGCCGGAAACCGGCAACGGCTCGCATACCGTCTCGAGCTGGATATGGTCGGGACCAAGTTCTTTGGCACGTATCAGTTGAGCCCGAAAGCGTCGATCGGAGTGGTGTTTAAGTTCTAACATTTCTCCGCGCGCTTGATATTTTGAGGAAGGCCGCCATGCCTTCAGACAAGAACAAATCGGCAGGAGAATCCGAAAAGACGCTGAAGCCTGTAACCTCTTCTGAAAAATGCACTTGCGATGCGGTGGAAGAGGCCTCGCAGGAGTCATTTCCAGCAAGCGATCCTCCCGCGTGGACGACGGGCCCAAGCGAATCCGAGCGTGAAAGCAGCAAACCCTGACTACTTTTTCCGCCCGCCAGCGTCCTTTTGTGCGTATTTTTACGTGCGCTAATCGCAACAACATCGACAGGGGACTGTCGACAAATGCCACTTAAAAGTGGCTTAAAATGCCAAAAAGTGCCTCAAAATGGCCGATTTGGCACCCTAAAAATGGCTTAATTCTCAAGAGCCATTTCACCGCAGAGTTCCCGCCGGATAGTGGCGGGCAGGCGAACGGTTGCTGATTGCGGAAATACGAAAACACGTACCTCAGGGGCTAAAGCCCTTCATAGTGTCGCGCTCACGGCGGGGCTAAAAGCCCCGCCCTTCCGGACCGACTATCTATGAGATGGCTTCTAATGGCCGAGGAAAGTCTCTAGCTTTTCCACATCCGGTTCGGCCAGGTCCATATAGTGCTTCGCCTGAGCCGCGTCTTGCGCCTGAAGGGCGTTCTC
>DATEME010000123.1:0-6996 GCA_035275865.1 Candidatus Acidiferrales bacterium
TACGCAGGGCCTCCTCGGATGGGCTCTGGCTATGTTCATCGCGCCCTCGGCTGCCATTGGTTTCGGCTATTTCGCTCTGTACCTAACGATGCGCTTCGCGATGACCTGGATCATCGGCATACGAGGTCTTGGGCGGCGTGAGCTTTGGACGAAGCTTTGGATGATCCCGCTTTGGGATTTGGCCGCGCTTTGCCTCTGGCTCGCGAGCTTTGTCGTGCACCGCTTCCGGTGGCGCGGCGGCGAATACGAAATTCGCCACGGCCTGCTGATTCCTGTGGCCGCTCCGTCTGGGACTCTCGAGACCGCCGTTATGCAGGAAGCACCCACGGCTGGGGAATAGCTTAGCGCCGGTTTCAAAACGCACCAGCGATTGCGATTAGAAAGGTGGCCCTCCCTTTGTTTTCATGTAGTTACGTAGATTTTTAATTCTTTTCAGTTGCGATTAGAAAAGTGCGCAAACGAGGCTTTTCCCCTCTAACTACTTGCGTCGTACTACATGAGTAATTCGAGGGGCAGCTCCGTGAAATAGCTCTAGTCGATTTGTATCCTAACGCTGCATCCCAGACACCGAGACTTCGCTCCCCGGCAGAGGCTCATTTGTAAAGAGGGATTTCCCTCCGCGCGAGGCCACCGCGTACATGTGCTCCGGCCCGACGATTCCCCGGTAAGTCGGCACATCGCCGTCGATCACGAAAAGATAGCAACGCCCGCTGCCATTCCAGAGCTGCGCCAGTTGCGAATGGTCGATGAAGGCCTTTGCGGCCCCGGGGGCATTCGATCCGTATTCTAGGTTCACGCGCCCGTGGCTGTCCGGCGAAAGCAATCCCGTCCGCTGCGTGTAAAAGAAGACGGACGAAAAATCGAAGAAGTGACCTTCGCCGATGATCGTGCCATCCGGCGAATGGAGAAACGCCTCAGCGAGGTGGTGCGAGGAGAGCAGGGGATCGAACGACATCATTGCCACTCGGGCCGCGTGAAAGAAAATAATCATCATCAGCGCCGCGGCCAGAAACGCGCGCCGTCCCGTCGAAAACAGCGTTCCCACGGCTCCGACCAAAAATGCAACACCGGCCATTACCAGCGGCAGTCGCAGGTAGGCAAAGGAACTAAGCGTCAAATCCTCCATGTGCCCGAGCGATTCTTTGTAGGCCTGCGGATTCGACGTAAGCGCGGAAACGATATCGCCCGGCGTGGCGACGTCCCGATCAAGAAACAGGATTGCGATCACCGCAATCGCGCAGCACGCGGCGATTATCGAAAGCGTCCGCGATCCGCGGCGAACCCATGCGCCGCCCGACGCCATTGCCGACCCAAGCAGCAGCGCGAATGCCGGATAGCACGGCATCGAGTAATACTCCTGCGTGGTCGAGAACGTAAAGAAAATCAGCACGAAGCCGGCCCAGCAGAGCGCAAGCAAGTGCGTTTGAGCGGCGCGATCCTCGGGTCCTTTGGGCCGATATGCCAATTTGAATACCGCCGGGAAATAGACGCTCCACGGGAAGAGCCAGACAAGATGACACAACCAGAAGTACAGTCGCGGAAACGTGTCGTAATCGTGCGGGTAGCGCAAATTCAAGAACCGCAGCACCTGCTCATTGATGAAATAGAACCACAGAAAACCGTGGTACATGCCCGGGCCGCTCTTGAATGTCCACGCCCAGAACGGCGGATTTCGAATGGCGGCGAGGATGTGCCATGGCGCCGCGACGGCGAGCATGACAATCGCGCCGCTGATCGGACGCAGGCGCTGCCAAGTTCGCCGCAAGAGGAACTGCCGCGTGGCGATGAGATAGGCGATGCCGCCGCCGACGGGAACCGCGACGGCGATCATGCCTTTTACAAGCAATCCCAGTCCGAGGCTCGCGGCTAAGAGAAAAGCCCAGAGGCGCGGATTTTGCTCATCGTCGTCAAGCGCGCGCTGGAACGACCAAAATGCGAGCGCGATCGTGAAAGTGAGCATCACGTCCGGCAGAATGATCCGCGTGAACAAGAACAGGCCGATGCACGTGGCCATGCATAAGCCTGCGTAAAAACCTGCACGGCTCTTGAAAGCCCAAAAGCCGTAGGCAGTCGTCAACCAGCAGAGCAAGATCACAAAAAGCAGGCTGGGAAGGCGCGCAGCCCAATCGTGCACACCGAATGTCTTCATCGAGGCGGCCATGGCCCAATACACAAAAGGCGCTTTTTCGAGGAACGCGATGCCGTCAATGTGCGGCGTCACCCAATCGCGCGTAACGAGCATTTCGCGCGCAATCGAAGCCTGCACGGCGTCCACGTCGTCCATCAAATACGGCGGAGACACCATACAGCCAAGATAAATGGCGCTGGCGATGAGAATGACGATCAGGTAGAGGTGAGAACGCTTTCCGGTAACGACGGTTTCGGCGCGCATGCCGGCGTCGTTTGGATCCGCCACTTTTTCATCCACAAAAACAGAATTAGTAGGCCCCACAAGTTGTACCCGAGGTTTTCCTTTCTCTCCAGATGTCTCCGCACGAAGCCGTCGATCGCCGCCTTGCGGAAAAGCGCGCCATGCGCTGCCGTCCCCTGCGCGAGCGTTTCAAGCAGCAGCGGCCGAAGGGCGCCGCGAAACCAGTCATGCACCGGAATATCGAAGCCCGTTTTCGCGCGCGTCAAAATTGACTTCGGCAGTTTGTCACGCATCAGCCGCTTCAGGATCGTTTTTTGTTGCGAGCCTTGTATTTTAAACGAAGTCGGCAGCCCAGCGGCAAATTCCACGATGCGGTGATCGAGGAAGGGCGGGCGGACTTCAAGGGCATGCGCCATGCTCATGCGGTCGACTTTCATCAAGATGTCGTCCGGGAGGTAATAGCGCTGGTCGAACCAGAGATATGGTGCGATCCCGTCGCTTCCGGGCAGGCGATCGCGAAGCCCGTTTAGCACGGCGGAGAGAGATTGCGGCAGCGTGCAATTTACAAGCGTTTGCTTGTCCGAACCGGCGAATGTCCCGTTCCAGTAGACGTGTGAGCGCTCGGGCGGCATCAGACAGCCTTCGACGAATCTCTTCATCTTGTATTCGAAACTGATCTTGTCGTCGGAAACGGGCCAACGCCGCAGAGCCGATCGAGCCATACGCAGCGCCGCACGCGGCATCCGGCGCGCGCGCGCGGCAAGGACGTTCGCTCGATACGTGAGATAGCCGCCGAAAAGCTCGTCGCCCGCATCCCCGCTCAGCGCCACTGTGACCTGCGATTTGCTCATTTTCGAGAGGAACCAGACCGGCAGCGCGCCCGCATCCGCCGTCGGCTCATCGGAAAAATAGGCGAATTCTTCAATCGCGCCGGTGAGGTTCTCTTCCGGATTCAGATCGAACTCGGAGTGATCCGTGCCGTAGTGCGATGCGGCGGCGCGAATGTAAGGCGTTTCGTCAAACGTGCGGCCGCGAAAGGAAATCGAGAGCGTTTTCAGGCGTGAAGGGCAGGTTTCCGCTGCATAGTGGAGGATGGTCGACGAATCCATTCCGCCGCTGAGCCACACGCCAAGCGGAACGTCCGAGAGCAGGTGTTCGCCGACCGATTGTTTCAGCAGCGCATCGAGCTCTTCGAGAGCAGCGTCCATTGAAATGTGACGCTGCTTTTGCTCAGGGATTTTCCAATAGGAATCCGAACGTACCGTCCCGTCGCGCCATTCGAGCCAGCAGCCCGGCGGAAGTTTTTCAATCCCTTCGACGAGCGTCCATGGGCACGGCACATAATTGAGCGAAAGATAACAATCCAGGCCCGCAAGACTCAGCTCGCGAGGAATTTCCGGGTGCGCGAGGATCGCCTTCAATTCCGAGCCGAAGTAAAGATCATCGCCGTGGCGCGCGATGTAGACGGGTTTGATCCCGGTGCGGTCGCGCGCGAGAACGAGCCGTTTTGCGGATTCCGTCCACAGGGCGACACCGAACATGCCGCGAAAGCGCGAAAAACAGCCGGTATCCCATTGAATAAATGCGTGTAATACGGTTTCCGTGTCGCAGTGAGAATGAAAACGATGACCGAGCGCCTCCAGCTCGCGGCGAACTTCCAGATGATTGTAAATTTCGCCGTTGAAGACGATCGTGCAGTCGCCGTCGGCGGACGTGATCGGCTGGTTTCCCGATTCAAGATCGAGAATCTTGAGCCGCGCCGCGCCCATTGACGCGAAACTCGAACGGAACACGCCTTGCTGATCCGGGCCTCGATGGATCAGCGTCGCGATGGCCGCTTCGATCCGCGAAGGGTCAGGCGCGCGATGACGATGCGTGAATCCGGCAATGCCGCACAAATTCTTGCGTCCCTCTATTCCTCGCGCAGAGATTCCACAGGCTGAAGCCGCGCTGCTTTGTTCGCCGGTAGATAACCGAAGAGAATGCCCGTGGCACAGGATACCGTAAACGCCACGAGTACGGACAGCGGAGAGATCGGAATCGGAACCTCGGTTGGCACTTGGAACACCTGCAGGGCCGTTTGCGCCGCAAAACGCATCAGCACCGCGATGCCGACGCCCACCGACGCGCCAATCCCGCTGATCAATATGGCCTCAAGCAAAAATTGCCACAAAATTTCTTTCTGCCGCGCGCCTAGAGCCTTGCGGATGCCGATCTCGCGCGTCCGTTCCGTCACGCTGACGAGCATGATATTCATAATGCCGATGCCGCTGATCAGGAGTGCCAGCGCAGCCACGAAGAGCAGCACAACCGTCATCGCCCAGGAAATATTCCGCGCCGTTTCGAGAATAGAGGTGAGATTCTCGACTGAGTATGTCACTTCGGGGCGGTGCCGGCTCTTCAGAAGCGCCGCAACTTCCTCCGTCACCCGATCCACATCCTCGCGATTATCCGCCTGTACATAGAGCGTGACGATGTATTCGTCGCCCGTGTAGTACTTAATCAGGGGAAACGGCACCAGGACCGAATCCTGCCGGATTTCCGATTGCCCAAAGGTCGATTGCCGTTCGCGGAAAACACCGATGACCGTGAAATTCAGCTCGCCGATGTGCAGAGTCTTGCCAATCGGGTTTCCATCCAGCGCTTCACTGGCAAGATGTTCGCTCACGACGCAGACTTTGCTGACGGAGTTGAAGTCGTCATCGTCAAAGTAGCGCCCTCTGAGTACGACGAGCTGGCGAATCGCCTCAAACTGCTGGGTAACGCCAATCATGCCAACGGGAATGGTCCTTCCGCCTGCGATCACTGTCATGGAAAAATCGTTGGTTCCCGCCGCGTGAACGACCTCCGGTATCTGCTGCTGAATCGCTTCCATATCGCCGAGCGAGATCTGATCGGCGAGTGTAACGGTCTTGGCGGTATTGCCCTGCTCCAGCGAAGCGTGAATCACATTGGAGCCGATGGCTTCGATTTGGCCGTTGATGTAGCGGCTGCCGGTCAGCGCCACCGTCACAACCAGCACGATGCACGAGCTGCCGATGATCACGCCGAGCATCGTCAGCGCCGCGCGCAATTTATTCGCACGAAGCGACTCAACGGCAAGCTGCCAAATTTCAGACCAGGAAGACACGCTTCCGGCAAAACCTCCTAAGCCTATATGAGATTAGAATGCAGGTTTTTGATCTTCGATGCTAGCTGCGAATCATAGGTTATCGACGCAGCTTTGCCCATTTGGGCAATTCGCGGCGGCCGAGGAGCGCTTCGGCGGCCCACGAGCCGAGGTAGGACGACAGCGCCACGCCATGGCCCGTATACGCGCCGAGGACGATGGCGTCATGGCTTGCGGGGTGCCAATCCAGAACCGGCGGCAGCCAGCCCTCGCGAAAAAGGATCGGACCGCCCCAATGATGCGTAAATTGCACCTCACGCAGCGCCGGATGCAGTCCGCGGACCCGCTTCTCCATCGACGTGAAGAGCCGTGTTGATTCGGCATCGTTCACATCGACTTGCCTGAGATCACGCGAGGGCGGAGGATCGACGAGTCCTGCGCCCCAAACAATTGAATTATCGGCGCACACGCGTCCCCACAGGTAGGGAAAATCGACTGTGTAGAACGGTTTGCGTTCAGCAAGACCAATCGCAGTGAGCGCTTCGTTAGGAATCGGCGCGGTGGCGACTGCCAGCGTCAGCTTGGGATACGCATCGTCGCCGTAGCCAGCCATCTCCAGCGAAAGCCCGTTTGTGGCGGCGAGTAGCTTTCCCGCGCGAATCCAGCGGCCCTGTGACATTTCGATGCGAATCGGCTGCGCCCACTCGATATGCTCGACGTAATGATCTTCGAAAATCTCAGCGCCAAGGTTCTCCGCGGCTTGGCCAAGAGAGGAAACCAAGCCGCCCGGATCGATCGTCCCGCCCGGAACCTCGCCGACCACACGCAGCGTGCCGGAATCGTTCCACTGGATCGGCGAGTTCTTTGCCGCTCCTTTGCGCGCAATTTCCCAGGCGCCCGGGAGCATCAACCTGGCGCGATCCGCAACCGAAAAACCGCAAGCGGAGCTGAGCTTGGCGAAGATCGATTGCACGCCTGCGATCACATCTCCCAGTCCCTCCTGATCGCCGGCAGCGGTTTCGCCGAGGAACTGTCCGCCCGTGCGTCCACTGGCGCCGGAGCCAATGTGCTCACCTTCGAGAACGACCACGCTCTTATCCGGAGCTAACAGGCGCAGCCATGCGGCGGCCGCGAGCCCCGTGAAGCCGCCGCCGATGATGACGAAATCAGCCGATTCGGGAAGCGGCTTTTTGCGCGGCTGAAAATCAATCGTCCAGGGCGGAATGCCCCAGGGACCAGACCAATAGTCTGGCCGCGTTTTGGGATCGGCAGAGGCGTGCATGGTGAGAAGGAGGTCTCGCGGTCAATCTTTAGCGCACGCGAGACCTCGGTTGAACTACAGGATGCTTTCGGTCCAGTTTTCCAGAACGTGGCGAATCTTCGCCATGAACTGGTGAGCCACAGCGCCATCGACGGCGCGGTGATCGTAAGAGATGGTGAGATAGACCATGCTGCGAACAGCGATGGCGTCGTCAATCACAACGGGGCGCTTCTCGATCGCACCGAGGCCGAGGAT
>DATEME010000124.1:0-1768 GCA_035275865.1 Candidatus Acidiferrales bacterium
CCAAATCAGTGAAGAAGCCGCGGCCTGTGAAGAAGTATTCAGTTGTAAAAGTTTGGATTTGATCGGACGATATTAACGAAGTGGTGGGCATCATTGCCGGTTGTAAGGGGAGCGAGCCGAAGGCGAGTGGACCTTACAACCGGCGCGAAAGACGGAAGAACCCACCATGACCCAAGAACAGAAAATCATCAAAGCCAAGGTTGGCCTCTTAGAGCTGGCCAAGCAGCTCGGCAGCGTCTCCCAGGCGTGCAAGGTGATGGGATATAGCCGCGACAGTTTCTACCGCTTCAAGGAGCTCTACGAGAAGGGTGGAGAGCTGGCGCTGGCGGAGATCAGCAAGAGGAAGCCGATTGAGAAGAACCGCGTCGCTCCAGCGATCGAGACGGCGGTGATGGAAATGGCGATCGAGCGGCCGGCGTGGGGCCAAGTGCGGGTCTCCAACGAGCTCAAGAAGCAGGGTCACACCATCTCGCCGGCGGGTGTGCGCGGCGTATGGTTGCGCCATGATCTTGAGACCATGAAGAAGCGGCTGAAGGCGCTCGAGGCCAAGAGTGCGCAGGAGGGGTTGGTGCTGACCGAAGCGCAGGTTGCGGCGCTGGAGAAGGCCAAGCTCGACAAGGAGGCGCACGGCGAGTTCGAGAGCGAGTGCCCTGGCTACTGCGTGGCGCAGGACACGTTCTACGTTGGCACGCTCAAAGGCGTGGGGCGGGTCTATCAGCAGACGGCGATCGATACCTATTCAAAGGTAGCGTTTGCCAAGCTCTACGATCGCAAAACGCCTCTCACCGCCGCCGACCTGATGAACGATCGGGTGGTGCCGTTCTTCGACGAACACGAGATTGCCGTCAGCCGCGTGCTCACCGACCGAGGAACTGAGTTCTGCGGCAAGCCGGACAACCACGAGTACGAGCTCTATCTGGCCGTCGAGAACATCGATCACACGCGAACGAAGGCGCGGAGCCCGCAGACGAACGGCATTTGCGAGCGTTTCCACAAGACGCTGCTGGACGAGTTCTACCGCATCGCGTTCCGAAAGAAGCTTTACCGCTCGATCGCCGAGCTGCAGCGCGATCTTGATGCCTGGATTGCAGAGTACAATGAGGCGCGACCACATCAGGGTCGCTGGTGCTACGGCAAGACGCCGATGGAGACCTTCATTGACACGCTGCCAGTCGCGAAGGAGAAATTGATGCAGGCGGCGTGACACCGAGCTTCGCTAAATCGGACAGCCCACCCCCGATTAACGAAGTCTGTCAGATCAAGTCCAAACTTCTACAGCTAACTGCGTCAGCTCTACGTCATCCAACTCGTGCAAATCCTCGGTAGTCAGCTCCTTCTCGAGCTGTCGCAGGACCTCGCGTCCTAATCCGATCGACACAGTCAACCTCCTTCCGCTTTCTCATCGAATGATGACGTAGTGGTGTCCCGAGACGCCTTGTCGCGCTGCGTTCGCCAATTTGCGCGCGCCAGGGATGGTATCCCCGGCAGTACTCAAGGCGTTGAGCGAATCTTGCCATAGCCAATCCGCAAATCGCAGCAACGCGGCATAGCTGTCCGGCACGAGCGCATTGAACGTGAACAGCGCGACGGCAAGCACCACGGTCGCAGGTACGCTCACTAGCGCAATCGCAATGCGCTGCAATGCACTGCGCGTGCCGCCAAGCAGCCAATTGAACGGAATGCCCACCACAACGCGGCGATGACAATTGCAGGTAAGGACAGAACCACGTGCGTCATGTTTACCCGCTCGCGCAGGTGGTTTGTAGCC
>DATEME010000125.1:0-1672 GCA_035275865.1 Candidatus Acidiferrales bacterium
ATCCAATCGGAAGCTCGCGCCGGCACATGACAGGATTGACAATCCGTCTTGTAATCAGTCGACGTTGTCTTTGACGGGCTGTCAGCATCGAACCACGACCAGCCCCAGCCGTCGCCCCACAACTTATTGCCGGCATGGCGACCCTTGCTGTCCTTCATCATGACGAACCAGCCCTTCAAAGTCTCGGCATGGCTGACAGTGCCTGTCGTCATTTGTCCTGTCGCTGCCTTAAACACCTCCTTTACGAGCACCGCGCCGTCGGGGAAACGTCCGTCCGTGCGATAGGCGGCGATGGTCCCGGGCGATGCATAGACGACGTGGAGCTGCTTTGAACCCTGGCCCTGGTCAGCTGCTACCGCCCAGCTTCCCAACAACTCATATGTGGTGCGATAGGTATCGGGTACATGCAGATTTCCAGCGTCATCGGCGACGGCCTTCCGTTTCGATAGGTCGCGCGATGCGGTCGTATCCATTCCTCCATACGCAGCGAGGACGACGATCGCTAACAACCCTGCTAGTCCGGCAACGGCGAGAGTCTTCATGACCGTCCTTCATCACGCGGGACAACGTGAGTTGCTAAGTTACTTGTCCAAGAGGGGATAGAACTGGGTCCAGACCTCGTCTTTCTTGGCACCGCCAAGGTGGCAGGCGTGGCCGCAGTCTGTGACTTTGGCGGTCGGAGCTTTTGGCTCATGATGATTGAAATTGAAGTAGCCCCAGCCGCCCGAAGCGGCAAAGCGCTTGGTATCCTTGACCGTCACGTCGGCGCCGTTGAGACGCCCGGGGAAATAGCCCCTCCCCGAAGGCTCCGTGCGCGAACCATCGGGGTTCTGGCCCGGCAGCGTGAGTTGCAGCTCCTTGAACAGGATCGTCCCTTCGGGGAATTCATTCGTCTTCTTGAATATCTCGTATGAGCCCGGCTCGATGTAGACGTTGTGATACTCCGGAAAGCCGGCCTCGCCGCCATTAAGCGCATTGGGAGTGAGCGGCGATCCGACGTATATCCATTCGTGGAAATTCTTCGGCAAGACCAGATCGCCGGAGGCGGTGTACTCGGGCAGCTGACGGGCTTGCGTCTGCGCGCTGCTGCTCGAGAGCGACTGCACGAGGAAGGCCGTTGCGATTACGCCGCTCGTGACAACCGCAGTCATTGCGAGAAATTTTGTGCGCATCGTTGCTCTCCCATAGCTCTTCTGGGCATAGGAACTCACCGCCACCAGCAACCAAATCATGACATGGAGGTAATCCAGTTGACGCGCGCGCACGCCACATCGCTTGATGCGATTTTGTCTGTCTTGCGGGATTGCGATCGCGCCTGATCGACTTCCAGACGGATTTTCGCCAATTACAATTCGGGCGACACGCAAGGTCCCCTGCCGCAAAGACCCATCGGAAAATTGCTGGATGCACATTATGACGGCGCTTCCTTCCCAGCTGCCCCCGCCGCAGGAGCAATTGCTGCTGCACGAGCTGAACCACAGAATCGGCAACGAGTTTTGCTGCGCTATAAGCGTCGTGTCTCTCGCTGCTGCACGTTCCAGCGACAAGGAGGTCAAAGCGGTGCTGACCGAGGTGGCGGAGCTTCTCCACCACTATGCGGAGGTCCATCACGCTCTGCAGATGCCGGAACATGGGATCCGCACGGACGTGGCGGCATATCTTCGCAAGCTGT
>DATEME010000126.1:0-3515 GCA_035275865.1 Candidatus Acidiferrales bacterium
GCATAAGCCTGGAGAGTTGGCGCGCGCGGCGATGAAGTTGGGCGAAGAGCAGATCAATGTGAATTATTCGTATTCGGGCGTTGAGCCGGGATCGAAATTCGCGCTGGCGGTGTTTGGCGTGGACAATTTGACGAAGGCGGCAAACGCGCTGGATGCGATCGCGGCGAGAGAGCCGTGAAGTACGTGCAGTCTTCGAAACATGCGAAAGGCAGTACCTCAGGGGCTAAAGCCCATCTTTACATGAGCGCTTTATGTCGGAGCTAAAGCTCCGACCCCCTAAAAGCCTGCTTTTTCTGCAATCGCAAATTTGCGGTAAGTTAGGCATGTTACAAAAAAAGGGCGCAGCGAGCATGCGCCCCTACGGCCGATCTTTACCTCTGAATGGGTAAAGGCGTTCACTACTCGGGTGCTGAAAGGGCGTTTGGAAAATTATGGCTGATATGAAGTTGACGACGCGGGCGGAGGATTTCTCCGAGTGGTACAACCAGGTGGTGTTGCGCGCGGAGCTGGCGGATTATGCGCCGGTGCGCGGCTGCATGATCGTGCGGCCGTATGGTTGGGCGCTTTGGGAGAACATTACGGCGGCGCTGGATAAGCGTTTCAAGGCGACGGGGCATGTGAATGCTGCGTTTCCGCTGCTGATTCCGCAGAGTTTTATTGCGAAGGAACAGTCGCACGTGGAGGGATTTTCGCCGGAGCTGGCGGTGGTGACGCACGGCGGCGGCGAAAAGCTCGAAGAACCGCTCGTGATTCGGCCTACGTCCGAGACGATCATCGGGCACGCGTATGCGAAGTGGATTCAGTCGTATCGCGATTTGCCGATTCTGATCAATCAATGGAACAGCGTGGTGCGTTGGGAGCTGCGGACGAAGCTCTTTTTGCGCACGCTGGAATTTTTTTGGCAGGAAGGGCATACCGCGCACGCGACGCCTGAGGAGGCTGAGGCTGAAACGCGGCAGATGCTGGACGTTTATACGGACTTTGCGATCAATGAGGCGGCGGTGCCGGTGATTCCGGGGCGCAAATCGGCGGCGGAGCGGTTTGCGGGCGCGGACCAAACGTATTCGATTGAGGCGATGATGGGCGACGGGAAGGCATTGCAAGCGGGGACGTCGCACAACTTGGGTCAGAATTTTGCCAAGGCGTTTGAGATTCGTTATCTCGATAAGGCGGGCGTGCTGCAGCACTGCTGGACGACGTCATGGGGACTTTCGACGCGATTCGTGGGCGCGATCATTATGGTGCATGGCGACGATCAGGGATTGATTTTGCCTCCGCGGCTCGCGCCCTATCAGGCGGTGATCGTGCCGATCTTCAAGACGGATGAAGAGCGGGCGACGGTTTTCGAGAATGCGCAGAGATTGCGCAAGGAATTGGTGGATGCGGGCGTGCGTGTGAAGGTGGATGAGCGCGAAGGGATGAGCCCGGGATTCAAGTTTAACGATTGGGAGATGCGTGGCGTGCCGCTGCGAATCGAGCTTGGGCCGAAGGATGTCGCGAAGGGATCGGTGGTGCTCGCGCGGCGGGATAGGCCGGGCAAGGAAGGGAAGTCGTTTGCGCAGCAGGCGGGAATCGCGGCGTCTGTGACCGCGGCGCTCGAGGAAATTCAGAAGGCGCTGCACGATCGCGCGCTGGAGTTTCGCAAGGCGAATACGGTGGAGACTTCCGATTACGAGGATTTTAAGAAGGCGGTCGAGAAGGGATTCGCGCTTTCGTGGTGGTGCGGCGGCGGCGATTGCGAGGCGAAGATCAAGGAAGAGACGAAGGCGACGATGCGTTGCATCCCCCTGGATCAGGAGCGCGGCGACGGGAAGTGCGTTTATTGCGGGCAGGCGGCGCACGACAAGGCGATTTTTGCCAAGGCGTATTAGCTGAATTCGCCTGCAGATTACGCCAAGGCGAGCGCACTCATTTGCCGACGCAAAGGCCGGCCGCCGCGGTTCGTTTGTCAAACATGGAGATGCCGTTAAGGATGGTCTCGATCACGGTCTCTTCGCCGATGGCGGAATTAATCATTAAATGAAAGCGATGTCGATCCGGCCATTCAACGCCGAAATACTGCTTAATAAAGGCAGCGCGGTCTTGATCGACGGTTTCGGCGAGTTGCGTCGCTTCAGCTTCCGTCTTTCCCTCGGCTTGCAGCCGCTGCACCTTGGCGCGAAACGGCGCGTAAATGAATACATGAAACGCGTCCGGGCGATCCTGCAAATAATAGGCCGAGCCGCGTCCAACAATGACGCAATTGCCGGATTGAGCCGCATCCTTTACCACTCGCTCGGCAACTTCACGAATACAGTCTGTGTCCGCGATCTTGATCCGTGGCGCGTTCTGGCTGCCCTCATAGCTCCCGCGCATAAAAGCGCGTGCCAGGCGGTAAAACAGCGGATCTTTCTTCTCCTCGTGCCGCTCTACGACCTTACAATCGCATTCCATTCGCCGGGCGATCTCGTTCGTAAGAAGCTGATCCCACAGCTTCCAGCCGAGCCGGTTCGCCACCGATTTGGCGATGTCGGCTCCGCCGCTGCCGTACTCCCGTTCAATCGTGAGCACTCGAATCATCGTTCTTCGACGGTCCCCAACTGCTATTCCAGCACGACCGGCTGGGCGCCCGGATGATTTTTCTTCAGCGTGAAAGACAGCACGAACATGATCGCCGCGAGTGCGGCCAATACAAGGAACGTATCAATATAGGCTAAGGTCGTCGCCTGCACAATTACGGTCCGATAGAACAGCGCGAGCGATTGCTGGGCGGCGCGAACGGCGTTCGCGCCGCCCGCTCCCAGTCGAGCTGTCAACGCGCCGGTGCCGCCAACGAAATTCGGATGGCCAGGCGTCAGGTTTCCGACGAGATAATTCTGGTGAACCTGCGACCGCCGCGCAATCAATGTCGTCACCATCGAGGTACCCACGCTGCTCCCGATATTGCGCATGAAATTGATCAGGCCCGCCACACTGTTGCTCTTTTCCTGGGGCATGCCGATGTACGACGTTATATTTATAGGAACGAATAGAAAGCCCAGACCGGCAACCTGCACGACCCTTAGCCAAGCTGCGCTTCCGAAGCTGATGAGAAGGTCGAGGTGTCGCGTCGAGTAGTACATCGCGAAGGCAAGCAGCAGCCAACCAACAGCCACAAGGTGTCGCGATTGCACCTTCGTGGTAAGCACCCCGACCACGGGCATCATGAAAAGCAATAACAGCCCACCGCCAGAAAGCACGAGTCCGGCGGACTCCGCCGTATAGCCCATAAGGGACTGGAGGAAGAGAGGCATCATCACCAGGCTCGAGAAAAGCATCAGCCCGAGGATGAACATCATCCCGTTCGCACCCAGAAAGTTCAGATTTTTAAAGAGCCTCACGTCTACGACGGGAGTCTTATAAAACCACTCCCAGATCGCAAGTGAGATCAGCCCACCTGCAGCGAGAACGGCCAGGGTCAAAATAAAATGCGAGCCGAACCAATCGTCCTCCTGTCCCTTATCGAGCATTACCTGCAGCGCTCCCACACCGAGAAT
>DATEME010000127.1:0-8252 GCA_035275865.1 Candidatus Acidiferrales bacterium
ATTTCGGGCTGAAACGATGATTTGCTGAAGCAACTCAACCAATTCGGGCACGCCGTGCTGGTCAGAGATCGCGGGCACACGCGGAAACTCGCAGAGCGCTATAGAACGGTAGGGCCTTTCATGGGGCAAGCGGTGCCACAATTCTTCTGTCAAGAACGGCATGACGGGGTGTAACAGTCGAAGAGATACATCGAGAACTGCGAAAATGTTGCGCCACGTTGCGATAGTTGTTTCTGTCGGAGCGGAGGTGATTTGGGGCTTAACCCATTCAATATACCAATCGCAAAAATCGCCCCAGAAAAACTGGTAAATCGTTTGAGCCGCTTCATGAAAACGGAAATTATCGAGCGCGTCGTTCATCCGTTCCGCGACATCCGCAGCACGAGCGAAGATCCATCGATCGGGCAACGCGAAATCGTCGCCCGACCTGTAGGGCGCAGCCGCTCGATGCGCCGGCGAGGCCAAATGCTCTATGGTCAGCCCGTGCGCCTCAAGCTTTTGTAAGTTAAGAAACAAAAACCGCGCCGCATTCCAAATCTTGTTCGCAAACGCGCGCGCGCCAAGAATACGGTCCTCGCTGAGAACAATATCCGTGCCAGGCGCGGCCATGCTTGCCAGCATGTAACGCAACGCGTCCGTTCCGTTCTCCTGCGTCAATTGCAACGGATCGACGCCCGTGCCCTTCGTCTTGGACATTTTCGCGCCTTCCGACGTGCGCACCAGCGAATGCAAATAGAGCCGCCGGAAGGGAATCGTGTCAGCACGATCGGTCTTCGGTGGCGCACCGTCGCGCACACCCGAAAGATACATTCCCGTCATGATCATGCGCGCGTCCCAAAAAAACAAAATATCGTATCCGCTGATCAGCAGGCTCGTGGGATAGAAAGTTCGCAGGTCGGGTGTATCGTCCGGCCAGCCAAGCGTCGAATAAGGCCACAGGCATGAGCTAAACCACGTATCAAGGACGTCCGTTTCCTGTGTAAGGGCGGTACCGCCGCACTTTGGACACCTCTTCGGCACGCCCGCCGCCCGCGCATGTCCCTCGAAGAGTTCCACACTCGAATCCGTCGCGGGCAGCATCTCTCTGCAATTGTCGCAATGCCAAACGGGGATGCGATGTCCCCACCAGAGTTGCCGCGAAATGCACCAATCGCGAATGTTATCGAGCCAGTTGAGCAAGATCGTCCGCTGATTATCCGGCACGACCTCGACCAGCCCGTCGATCACAGCCTTTTTCGCGGGCTCCGCCAGCGGACGCATCTTGCAAAACCACTGCGTCGAAATCCGCGGCTCGATTTCCGATTTGCACCGGTCGCACACGCCCACCGAATGCGTAATGTCCTCAATTTTCTCAAGCAGCCCAAGCGCTTTCAGATCCTCCACCACTCTTTTGCGCGCCTCAAAGCGGTCCAGCCCTGCGTATTTCCCGGCCGCGGCGCTCATGCGGCCGTCATTCGTCATCACGTCGATTTGCGGCAGATTGTGGCGCTTACCGACCTCAAAATCGTTCGGATCGTGTGCAGGCGTGATCTTCACCACGCCCGTGCCAAATTCGCGATCCACATAAGTGTCCGCAATCACCGGGATTTCGCGGTCCATCAACGGAAGCAGCACATTGCGCCCAACCAGCTTCTTGTATCGCTCATCATCCGGATGAACGGCGACGGCCGTGTCGCCCAGCATCGTCTCAGGCCGCGTCGTTGCCACGACCACAGAGCCTTTGGACCCGTCCACCAGCGGATAGCGCAAATGCCAAAGGTGGCCCGGCCGTTCGACGTGCACCACTTCGAGATCGCTCACCGCCGTCTGGCAGCGCGGGCACCAATTGACGATATAGCGCGCGCGATAGATCAGGCCATCGTGATAAAGCCGCAAAAATTCTTCGATCACCGCGCGATAGAGCGCAGGCTCCAGGGTAAATTTTTCGCGCGTCCAATCGCATGACGCGCCCAGGCGAATCATCTGCTGCTTGATCGCGCCACCGCTTTTTTCTTTCCATTGCCAGATGCGTCGTTCGAACTCCTCGCGCCCGAGGTCCTGTCGTCGAATCCCTTCTTTCGCCAGCTCGCGCTCCACCACGAACTGCGTCCCGATGCCGGCATGATCCATTCCCGGCAGCCAAAGCGTGCGGTAACCACTCATGCGCCGCCAGCGCACCAGCATGTCGATCTGCGTGTGTTCCAGCATGTGCCCTATGTGGATCGAGCCCGTGATATTGGGAGGCGGCAGCGCGATGGAAAACGGAGGGCCGTCCGCGGAATTTTCCGCCCGGAATAATTTCTCGTCAAACCAGGCCTTCGCCCAGCGCTCTTCGATCTCTTGCGGCTCGTACGCCTTCGGTATCTCGGCCATGCTTTCCTGTTTGTTTTTGGTTTTTACAGACAGGTGAACTTACAAATATACGGGGCGGCGCAAACGAACGCAAAGGGGGTTTTGCCCAGCGGCAGACGCAAATCGCTGCTGCGGCGAGCTACCGGCTCTTCTTAATAGTTTCGCTCTGAAGGATGTTTTCGACCAGCGGCTTGACGCCCTGCGAAAGCAGATCGCGCAGATGCGGTTCGAGTTTCTCGAGAACTTTTTGCACCACTGCATCCACGTCCTGTCCCGCGGGCTTGGCCTCTTCCGCCTTGGGAGCCAGAAACTCCGCGGGCGGCGAAAGGAAAGGAATTTCGGCCAGAACTTCACGGTTCGGAGGCGCCATCGTCGGAATCCGTTCGTCAGCCGCCTCCTCCGAAACGGAAGCGTGTGCTGGAGCCTCGAAGGCGAACGCAGGTGCCGTCTCTTCTTCGTGCTTGTCATATTGCGAGGATGTCGGCTCCGAATCCTCATCCACGAGAAGCAGTTCCGGAGTTACGTGCACCGGAGGCGGTTCAACCAGCGCCGGGTCCTTGCTGATCGGGCCTGAATCGTCCGGCTCCGCAATCAACTCAGGATCGGCCGCAAGGTGGCTCACTGGTACGGGACCGGACGCCTCCAGCGCGGGCTCATCGACCGCGACTGTCACTTTTTTCGTTTCCGCCGAGACAACGGGCAGCCAGTCCGAAGCGCCTTCATTTTCATCCGCGAAAAATTCCTCTTCCTCGGCCCGAATTGGCTCTGGAGCCACGGCCAGCTCTTCGGAAAGAGCCGGTGCCTCGAATGCCGCCGGCGTGAGTACGACCGGCGCTGCGGCAATAGGAGCAGTCACCGGCCGCTCGTCAAGGTTCATCTTAACGGCAGGCGTTGGATCGGCGCCATCGCTCGCATCTGCGTGGGCATCCTTGAGCGCCGCCGTCATCGCATCCATCCAATGCGCGCCCTGCGTCGCAAAACTGGTCGCCGTCTCGAATTCAACGACCGGCGCGATATGAGCTATTTCGCGTGCCGATTCCTCCTTGCCCTCAGTCGCCTTCTTCGCTTCGGTAAAGGCCGACACGGCCGGAGTCTCCTGCTCCGGAGCATTCCAGTCCGGCGCGGGCGAAACAGGCGAGGCGAAAACGGGCGCGCTCTGCTTTGGCTCGACCGGTGCCGCAGGAGGCGGAGCCGGCATCGTGCCCAACATTGTCGCCGTCAGAAAACTGTCGTGCTCGTCATTTGGAGGCGCGACCGGTCCTGCGAAGTCCGGAACGCTGGGCGCTGAAGCCTTCCCGGAGAGCTGGTCCGAAAGCTTTACCGGAGCAACCGGAACCGGCGTAGGCGGCGGTGGCACAAACGACGGCATCGGAGCGATCCGCGTTGCGGCCTCCGTGTCAACCAAGGGCCTGTGTTCCTTCATGTGCACATGCCTAGGCGGCACGTCTTTTTCCGAAGGGAACATCGCCGCCGCCGACTCATCATCCAGCGCGAACGCTGTCCTCTTCGAAGTCTCTTCCGGTACTTCGAAGTCCATTGCGTTGCGTCGCCAATCGTGCGAGGTCGCGTCGGACTCGTCCTCCGCTTCCTCTTCCTCAATATGGGGCGAAACTGGCCCCATATCGTCTTCGGAAGGCGCTTCTTTCCCGCGTTTCCCGGAACCGAACCCGTAAACGAGTGCCGCCTCTTCGGAGCTTGGCTCGGGAAATTCCGGCAGCGGCTTGACTTCGGCTCGTGCAGGCGCCTCCAGAATCGCCGGCATCGGCTCCGGCTCGGGAGGAATCACCTCGCGCGCCTTTGCCATTTCCGCGGCGACTTTGGGATTCTTCTCCAGCGCGGAAATCACCATGGCAATCAAAGGATCGGGCGGCACAAACGGCTTTTTCAGCACACCGTCGGCGCCCACTCTGCGCGCTTCCTTCTCATCCAGCGGATCGAACGCACCCACCAGCAGAATTACCGGCACATGCGAGAATCGCTCGTCCTTCTTCACAAACTCGCAAACCTCATACCCGTTGCGCACGGGCATGAAAATATCGGCCAATACGAGGTCCGGGTTCATATCCGGGATTCGCCGCACGGCAGCTTCGCCGTTTCCGACCGCGACCACGTCAATTCCGCGTTCCTCAAAAGCGAGCGAAACCATCTTTTGGATATTTGTGTTGTCGTCGGCGACCAGAATTTTCGGCACAGGAACCCTCAGTAGGCGCGCAAAGCGCCGCCCCCCTCTTGATACAGCTATTGCAGCATCACAGGCATAGGGCGTCAACAAACACAATCGACGACGGTGCTTGAATTGTCAGCAGGGGTCCTAAGGTGCGAACTGTCCTTACGGCCAGTTCTAAAAGGGGTTCAGCTTGCCCAAACCCTTCTTTTTCTTGCTTGAGGACTCATTCTTGTTCCGCTTCGAGGAAGAGGACGAATCCGGGGATGTATTCGACGCATGCTGCGGATTCTCTCCGCCTTGCACGGCAGCGGTCGAACCCGCCGGCGTGCCCGAGTTCGCAGGTGCCGTCGTTGCCGGAGCAGTCGGCGCATCGGAAGCAGCGGTCGTCGGCGCATCAACCTCGCCTACCGGATTGTTGTTTGACGAAGCGCCGCTTGCGTCGGCCGCGCCGGACGTGACAGGCGCCGACGCGACGCCCTTCGCGTTCGGATCGTTCGCCGCGCCCGGATCTGCGGATGCCGCAGCATCGTTCGCGTCCGTCACCGGCAAGCTGCCGCTAACATCCGTGCCTCCGTTGCCTGATCCCGCCGTTGCCGCAAGGTTGAAACTCGGGCCCGAATTCGACGGGCTGAGAATGTCTTTGGCCGAGATCGAATCCGCCGGAGGCGTCAGGTTCGGCATTCCTGATCGCGCCGCCATCGAAAGATCCGGACCCGACTTCATGATATCCAGCGGCGCTTTGAACATCGATTCGTGATGCGCCTTGACGTATGCATCCTGCTTCTTCATCCGCGCTACGGCGGCGGGATCGGCGGCAGGCACGTCCATCCCCATGCCTTTCAATTCTTCCTTAGCCGCTGCAGCACGAGGCGAAAGGGGGTAATCCGCAACGAGGCGGTCGAGCACCTTGCCCTCGAGGTCGGCGTAGTGATTCCTCAAATCTTCGTTCTTCGATTCCGCCGCTTTGGCTTTTGCGTAGATGCCGGATAGCATCCACAGCGCCTCGTCGCTCTCGCTGTAAAGCGGATACCGCTCGGTCAATTCGACCAGTCGCGCCGCGGACGCTTGATAGTCCGGCCTCAGATAATAGAATCGCGCAACCTTGTATTCGCCGTCCGCGATCAGTTCCTGCACGTCGCGAAGCTTCTGTTCCGCAAACGGAGTTAGCTTGTCGCTCGGATACTTTAGTAGGAAGGTCTGGAGTTCCGCTTCGGCGCTCAACGCTTCGGAATTATCGCGATCGGACTTCTCCATCATCTTGTAGTGCGCCATCCCGATCTGCATCTGCGCATACGGTGCCTTATCGTCGAACGGGAAAAACACAATGAAACTCTTGTATTCGCCTATGGCCTGCGTCAGGTTCGAGACTCCACCTTCGGTGTAATACGAGTCGGCCACGGCGAGCTTGCCTTTGTCGAGGTATTCGCTGTCTGGGTAGGTGTTAATCAGCGTTTCGAGGGTTAACCGTTCCTCTTCATAGCGCTTCTTCTTCAGGTCCGTCATCGCCCTGTCGTAGAGCACTTTGTCGGGCTCCGAAGACGGCTGCGCTGCCGGCTTCGACGTTTCCTTCGGCTTGATCACTTTGATCTTGCCTCGGCCCTGGCCGAACGCGCTTGCGCCTGAAAATGCCGCGATGAGGATTGCCCCTGCGGTTACGATAAAGCGATTGCCCTTCATGAACGCCCCTCTACCCTGATTTCAGACCATCTGCCGCGTGGCTTCCAAAGCCACCGCGCGCATTTTGCGGACCGCATTCGCCGGATCGGGTGTGTGGAAGATTGATGTCCCCGCTATGAACGTATTCGCGCCGGCCCGCGCCAATTCGGTTATGTTGTCCAACTCGATGCCGCCATCCATCGCGATTCGGAAGCTCACGCGCCGCCGTGCGCGAAGTTCGTTCAACTGCGCCACTTTTTCCGTCGCTCGCGGAATAAACTTCTGTCCCCCGAATCCCGGATTGACGGACATTACTAACACCGTGTCCACCTTGTCCAGCACGTCGGTCAGCATCGCCACCGGCGTCGCCGGATTAATCACCGCTCCGGCTTCCGCCCCAGCCTCGCGGATCATCGCCAGCGCCCGGTCGAGGTGCGCCGTTGCCTCCTGATGGACCAGAACTCGGTTCGCCCCGGCGCGTACGAACGCGTTGATGTACTCCTCCGGGTTCTCGATCATGAGATGCACGTCCAGAGGCAGACGGGTTGCCTTCCGGATGGACTGCAAGACAGGGATTCCAATAGAGATATTCGGGACGAAATGTCCATCCATTACGTCGAAATGGATCACGTCCGCGCCGCCGTTTTCTACTTCGTGAATCTGCTCGCCCAGCCGCGCAAAATCCGCCGCCAAAATCGAAGGCGCAATCTCAATCCGTTCGTAGGCCATGATTAAGCGCAGTCTAACATACCCGCGTCATGCCGACGCTGATTTGCCCTGAGCTAGGGCAACCGAGCTGCCGAGACCGCGGTCTGGAATTCATTGGCCAGGCGCTCAGACCGGTACCGGGTGGCGGTACTAGCATGGTATCTGTCTGGTTAGGCGACTAATCGGGAGTTACAACGAACGTCGGTCAATTCGGCGAAGGCTCTTCGATGTGGTCGATCACTAATTTATCGATCGGGGCGGTCGCCGGTTTAAGTTTCAATCCGAGCTGATCGCTCAGAACTTCGGGGAAAGTAGGACCTGATTCATCGCCCTCTGCATCGGGCGAACCTGGGCGCCACCTGACGGTTATCCGCACAAGAAAATCGAAATTTCCACTGAGTCCTGTGCGGTCCACCACTGGGCGATCGAGATTGGAACCCGGAATACCCCAAAAATCGTTTGCAATCTGCTGCATGCTCACGTTGCGGGAACCTATCGTCCAAATTCCGTTAGGGTCTGGATGTGACGCAATAGCATCAACAGCAAAGCACGTCGCCGGAAACTCGCCGACCTTGAGCTTCAGGTGACGCGGGGAACTCCTTGGATTAGTTGCAACGCATGGCGGATCGTCTGCATAAGAATGAAGCTGCGGACCCCATCTTGCCGTCTTTGGCGAGAACAAGCGCATATACCGGCCCTTCGTGCGTTTCCCAATGGACCGCCAATTTAAAACGGTCGGCCAGAAGAGACTGCATCATCAACCGCATCTGGTCTTTGGTGGTCGTGCTCGGTGCTCGCGCCTCGACATCAAAGCGTTCTTCCTTAGCCCATTTCGGCAATTGACCGTTGGCTGCCACCGACTCGGCAGTAGTCAACTTATAGCCGAAGCCGATGAAGCCCATGATCCCGAAATTCTTCACAGAAAGATAACCACGATCTGGAGTGTAGACGTCATCGGCACCAAAAGGAAAATTAGCTCTGGGCTTGTCGCCGACGGGGGAAGTCCGGACTTGTTCTGCTTCACCGAAGCCACATCGAACGACATCTCCCCACCCGCGGCTTTTTCCCAATCGGCAGTCGCAGATTGGGCCGAGACTCGCGGCAGTCCTAATAGACCGATCAGCATTGGCACCTACGGCAGCAACGAGCAGTCGCCTTGACGCCAATCGGCCTTTCATTACGCAGTGATTGTACACCTGCTCCGTCGCAGCTCCTGTGAAGCGCGGTAACCGTCCAAGTGCAGTACTGGGCTGGTATATGTCCGTGTTGCCGACTACACGGGAGCCATGACGAAATCCGGTACTTTGGTTCTTCGGCGTACTGCCGTGCGAACCGCCTTGTAGAAGCCTAAACCCGGTGAGACAATCCGCTCAGAGGGTCTTCCAATGAA
>DATEME010000128.1:0-8909 GCA_035275865.1 Candidatus Acidiferrales bacterium
GTCCGCGAGATCTGATAGATCTCGCACAGGTCGGTCATCGTCTGTTCGTTGCGTTCATATTCCAAAACAAACCGCGCTCTCTCGTCCACCACACTGCTCGTTTTCCAGGGCATGCTGCCTTTCTACACGCCCTCTTCGCTGCAGTGTCAGGAATCTCCCCGGTCTATTCTGTCAATCATGTCCCCGGTCTGTACCCCCTTGTGTGGCACAGCCACTCTTGGCTGTGTGCCTTTCGATTAGCTAGACACGTGAATCACGTCCGGCGCAGTATTATCTTCCCAGCTACTTAGTTACACATGAATATGCTATGATCAGCGCGATCCGAACTTTTGAGGCCATCATTTGAGCCATACTCACGATCCTATAGTGCAGGCAAACTCATCGGCGCTGGGTGCCCGATGTCCATCCGAGTGACCCGGGGCGGCGTTGACGAGCCACTAATACCCGATATCGCCGGAATGACAAAGTGCGTCGAGAACAAGCCGCCGACAGAGGTCAGCAAACTATATGCGACGACGTGCTCACACTTTAAGGCCGACGGGCTGCGGCACCAAACATCGAAGACACTCTAAGCCATATAAGATCGCTCAAGCAGGTCGCGGGAAAAGAGGTCATCCGAGGCCTCTCATTGGAGGATCTGACGCAGTTGGACGACGCGATCTGCGAAGTGCTCAGCCAAGAATGCAGCTGCGCCCTGCCAACTCCCGACGACCTCATACCATACGATGGCTGCCTGGATCGGCGCGATTCAAAGGGTTGCGCCCGTTGAAGTGTTTACAACCAATTACGATCTCCTAATGGAGGAGGCCCTAGAAACCAATCGAGTGCCATACTTCGACGGTTTTGTCGGCTCGAACGAGACTTTCTTCGATCTGCGTTCGATAGAAGAAGACAAACTCCCAGCGAGATGGTGCCTGCTCTGGAAAATCCATGGGTCACTGAACTGGCACGAGGATGATAGCCGCAGTGTTCGTCCCGGGAGTTCGTCCAATGGACGAAAGGTCATCTATCCCTCTCAGCTCAAATACGATGAAAGTCGCCGAATGCCATGTTTGGCGATGCTCGACCGCGACATCGAAATCGTCGCCCGGCCAAGGCCCCGCTCTCGCAAAGGCGCCCGAATTCTCGTCACCGCCGCCTGACTCCTCGCCGAGCGGTCGGAGTTCACCCGCGATAGCGCTCAAATCCCCGCCATAATCCCGCAATCAGCGCCAAACCGTGCCACTTAACGCCAGATAACGCAATTTGAGGAGCCATTTCGCGCCAAAATTGGCGCAATTCGTTACGTCCCGCCGATCAATATTTTGCTCTTGCATAAACTACGACATTCATCATAATAGATTATCATTGACTACCGATTACTTTTATGCTATCATTCCCGTTGGGTTTTGCGCTATGACTGCCGGCACCGCCAAGAAGAAAGTCAACTCGAAAACTGGAGGCCTCATTTATCCCGCCCTCGGGCCTCCGGCATCGAGTCTCCGAAATCTAATCGATACTCTCACGATTAGAAAACGCCCTAAGTCCAGTCGCGCCACCACATCCGAATTTCTAATCGATACAAATTGGGCTCTCTCCCGCCAGCGCGCCCAACGCAGCCGGCTCTCGCCCCAGAGCAAGCGGCGCATTCCACCAGTCATCGCCCATCCGTCGCCGCTGATATTTCTAATCGACAGTCTGCCGATCGGAAAGGCCCCTAATTCCTTCACCTTCAACAAACCTCTCGATTCGAATCGACAGAAACAGGGAATTTTCCCGGAACTCAAGCCTATAGCCTCAAGGGTCGAGCATCCAGAATCTAATCGCAGCAGCAAAAAATTAAAAACGAACGTAACTCCATGAAAATAAAAGGAGGGACACACTTCTAATCGCAATCGCCAGCGAGGTAAGCGCAACGCGCGCCGTAGGGGCGCTGCTCCCTGCGCCCGCTCCGCAATGGGGTTCTCAGGAGGTCGGAGCTTTAGCTCCGACGTAAGCCCCCATCAACGGGGCTTTAGCCCCTGAAGCAAGAGCTCCGGCGGTTCAGCTTTACCGCGGATTCGACCAGGCGAAATCGAGCTGTTGTGTTTTGGCAGCGACACCGGGTGCGGGGACGACGGGCCTGCTGCCGAGATTGTATTTTTGGCGCAGCTCGTTGAATAAGTCGGAGATTTCGCGGCGGTATTTTTCGGGCGCTTCCCCATAGCCGCGGTAGATGTCACGATAGCGAAGAGCCAGTTTCGGGAATTTTTCCTCGAGGAAGGCGAAGAACGTCTTCCACGACGCGGGCATCAGGTAAAGGACGCGGCCGCAAAGCCATTGCGCACCGGCATCGCGAGCCTCGGCGGCCACGGATTCCAGATCGGCGCGGCGATCCGTCATGTGAGGAATCACGGGCATGACGAAGACGCCGACAGCGATTCCGGCGTCGCGCAGCTTGCGAACGGCCTCGAGACGCAAAATCGGATGCGGCGCGCGCGGCTCGAGCATGCGAGCGAGACGCGGGCGCATCGTGGTGACCGTCATATTGACGGAAATCGACGAGCGCTCTGCAATGCGCCGCAGCAGATCGATATCGTGCACGACGCGATTCGATTTCGTGGTGATCGAGACGCTGAGGCCTTCGCGTTCGGCCATTTTTTCGAGGATCGCGCGCGTGGCGCCAAATTCCTTTTCGGCCGGCTGATAGGGATCGGTGGCGGCGCCGATGGCGATGTGTTCGCCCCAGGCTTTGCCGGCGGCAAGGTCACGCGAAACGAGCGGCCCGGAATTCTGCTTGACGAAAATCTTCTTTTCGAATTCGTCGCCGCCCAGCTCCATGAATTCATGCGTATAGCGGGCGTAGCAATAGCGGCAGCCGAATTCGCAGCCGCGGTAGGGGTTGATCGTCCAGCTGAACGGGACGTGCTTGGGCTCGCAATGATTCAGGATCGAGCGAACCGGCAAAAGAAAATACTCCGTGCCGCGCTTGGCTTCGGCGCGGGGGGAGGAAGCGGCGAGACGCGCAATGCCGACCAGTTCCGGAGCGTGCTCTGCGTCCGGCTGGGCGAGAGCCGGAAGGAGGGAACGAGCATCGTCACGGGCCTCACAGTTGCCGGGGCGAGCGGCAAGGGGGAAAGTGAGGGTGGTCTGTTCCGCCGCACGGCTCTGGTGGCGCCGAAGCGTCGCCGGTGGAGTGCGGAGGATGGGAGAAGTGGCCATTGAGCATCTCGCCGCTTAGGAGTAATTCGAAAACCCCTAAAGGAAATTAAAGGCAACAGCAAAAGCGCCCACCGAGAAACGCCCACAAAAATCGCGGCAATGGTGGCCGCTACAAAACCTATGGCAAAACAACAATAGCAAATGTATTCGCTTTTGTTTCGCCTGTCAAGCAAAATATTCGCCTAATCTTCGCCTGCCCAACGGGTCATAGACGCGTGCGCAAACCTGTACTTCGGCACGATGCCGCCCGGAAGCTCCGGAATCTATAATTGAGGGCCGCCTTGCAGCAACCCGGGGGAGGGCCCGTGTCCGACGTAGGAATCCTGATTGTGGACAATGACCTTGCGAGCCAGCGGGCGTTGAAGCACGTGCTGGATGCAGAGGGCTGGCAAGTTCGGATCGTGCCGACGGCTTCGCAAGCCCTGCCGGAACTGGCTGGCGGCGTCTGGAACCTGGCGATCGTCAATGTGTCCCTGATCGACCTGAAAGGGCCGATCTTCGCGATCCTGCGGGACCTCGCGCAGGCGGACGAGCTGGCCGAGGCCGCTGCCACGGCTGAACGCGAGGCGCAGGCAGTGGTCGATGAAGCGACCGGCGCCGAGCCCAAAGTGGATCCGAGCGTGCCGACCGAAGTGGCCCCGCTTGAGACGCCGCGGACGCGTTTCCGGGTGCTGTTTCTGGTGCCGATGACGCAGGCGCCGAAAGTCGAGCCGGTGCTTGAAGAGGAAGGGCTTCCCTACTCACTTAAACCGTACCATCTGCACGACTTCCTGGAAAAGGTGAGCGAGCTGCTGGTGGAATCGGGCGCTATTGGAGACTCGTTGCGCGGGATCAGGGATTTCTCCGGCGCGAAGAAGCGCAAACGCGCCCGCAATGCGCGCGATTCGCGGCGCGGAACGATGTTCGCTTCGCGGGAGGACTATCAGATGACCGAGGAAGAACTGGCCGAATGGGAACGCCAGGAAGAGGAAGAGCGCAAGAAACGAGAGAAGGAACTCAAGGAACGCGGCTACCGGTACTAGTTTCCCGCCACATCAACTACTGCATCGTTTTCCGGCATCCCTCACGAATCCTCATTGGCCGCATCTAAGTTTGTGTGCGTGAATGTCGCTTGCAGCGTTGCGCGCCTGCGCGAAGAAAGCGAGGGGGATCCTTCGCCTGCCCGCGTCCACGGGCGAACTCAAGATGACGCATTGCCGAGTGGACATCTTCGCTCTTGAGGCGCGAGCGTTTGGGGCTAACCTATCGCTAGGGAATTTCGGGTCATCAGAGGATACTGTCCGGTATGGACGCGGCATTTCGATTCATGATACTTACGTGTCCCGCTGACCGGTAACCGAACCGAGGGAACGGACGTCTGGCAATTATGCCTATAGCCCATTCAGACCCCAGGCAGATAGGGCTTGCGGAAGCCATGCGCGAAGTGCGCAAACGGGTTGTGGCCAACCGGTGGCTCGGGCTGTGGGTCGTCTGCTGCAATTGCACGATTGCGGTGCTGCTGATTGCCGTGATGCTGATGCGGTCGATCCGGGGGCCGCTGATTGCAGCGCTGGCGGTCGTCACATTGGCGGCGATTGCGACCGCGATTGCCGCGTGGTACACAAAACCTTCCGCATACGGGCTCGCGCAGCGGCTCGATCATGAAAGCCATTTAGGCGACCGCATCTCAACGGCCGTTTATTTCTGGACCGTAGCGAAGCCGGACGAACTGCTCCGCCGCCAGCGTGCGGATGCGCTCGCTCACCTCGCGAAGGTGCAGCCCCGCGAATTGTTTCCGTTGCAGGCGCCGCCGAAAATGTGGCGCACCGGCGCCTTGCTTGTGGCGCTTGCGGCGCTTTGCGCATTCCATTCCGTTTACGGCCCAGCGATTCCACGGCTGGCGGAAAAGGCGGCGCGGTCGCGCACGCTTGCAACGCTCTTTTCGCCGATGACGCGCGCGATTGAGTTTGCACGCGCCGAGAAGAAAGGGCTGGCAGATCTGGTCGCGGGCAACGATCACGACCGGCAAGCGAGCGAAACGCAGAAGCCGGGGCAATTGCCTCCGACGGGGCAGCCGACTGGGTCGGCGCAAGCGACAGCGAATGCGGCGAAATTGGATATGTCGCAGGCGCAGCAAATGGCAAATGCCGGCACTCCGTCAGAGGGGCAGGCGCCGAGCGGTGCGGTGCCGAATCAGCAAGCAGGGACGCCGGCCAACGCGCAGAACGCGTCGGCTACCGATCAGCAGGCGACGCAAAGCGCGACAGGGCAAGGGCAGCAGTCGCTCGGGCAAAAAGCGCTGCAAGCGCTGGAAAATCTGATGAGCAGTGCGCTTTCGGGACAGCAAAACAGCGGACAATCGCCTTCGACCGCGTCGCAGCCGCCAAATGCCGGGACAACTTCGATGCAGGCAATGGCGGGCTCGTCGCAAATCGCGAGCGTGCCGAATCAGGCAGCGCAGGGGCAGACGTCGAATTCGCAAGGCTCGCAGAATCAGACGACACCTACTCCGGGCAAGCACACGGGCGCGGGCAACGGGACGTCGCCGTGGCAGCCGCGCGATGCGATCGACCCGCAGCTCGCGGGAAATGTGGCGAAGCAGCATGTCGCGTTGCAATCGACCGGTTATCGCGGGCCTCCGGGAAAAGAGCGCTCGGATGTGGCGCCGGGCACGGCGCAGATTCCGCTGCAGGATTTGTCTCCGCAGAGGGTGACGACGGTGAATGGCGCGGGACAAGATAGCGTTCCGCCGCGCTATCGGCAATACGTGCAGAATTATTTTCAACACAGCGGAAAGTAGCGTCGCTCGGGGAGACGCACGCTTGACGCAAAGGATGACAACTTGGGCTTGGAAATGAAGAAACCGGCGATATCCACGGTGCCGGAAATCGAAAGCGTGGCTGAAACCGTCGCGCTGGTGCGCGCGGAAATTTCGAAGGCCATTGTGGGGCAGAACGAAGTTGTGGAAGGCGTGCTGATCGCGATTCTTGCAGGCGGGCACGTGCTGCTGGAAGGTGTGCCGGGCCTCGGCAAGACGATGCTGGTCCGGACGTTGGCGCAGACCCTGGCGCTGAAATATTCGCGGATTCAGTTCACGCCGGACTTGATGCCGGCGGACGTGATCGGGACAACGGTGATTCACGAGAACGGCGACGGCGCGAAGACGTTGCGTTTTCAGCCGGGACCGCTCTTTTCGAATTTGCTGCTTGCGGACGAGATCAATCGCACGACGCCAAAGACGCAGTCGGCGCTGCTTGAAGCGATGCAGGAGAAGCAGGTGACCGTCGGCGGAGTGACGCATCTGCTTGATGAGCCGTTTCTTGTGATCGCGACGCAGAATCCGCTTGAGATGGAAGGCACGTATCCGCTGCCTGAGGCACAGCTGGATCGTTTCCTTTTCAAGCTGCGCGTGCCTTTCCCGCAGCGCAGCGAACTGCACGATATTCTCGACCGCACGACGCAGAAGGCGGAAGTTTCGGTGAATGCCGTGCTGACGGGGCCGCAAATTATGGAAATGAGGCGGATCGTGCGCTCAGTGCCCGTTGCGCCGCACGTGCAGGATTACGTGGTGCAGATCGTGATGGCGACGCATCCGGAAACCGAAGCAAATTCCGTGGCGGCAAAATATATTCGTTACGGCAGCTCGCCGCGCGGCGCGCAGACGCTGATGCTGGGCGGCAAGGTGCGCGCGTTGCTCGAAGGACGCTACAACGTGAGCATCGACGATATCCAGGCCCTGCTACTCTCTTCTTTGCGGCATCGAATTATTTTGAACTTCGAAGCTCACGCGGACGGACGCACGCCTGACGATCTGCTGGAAGAGATCGCCGCGAAAGTACAGAAAAAGTAGCGACTAGCCGTCATAGCGCTGCCGCTCGCTCTCAGACGCGACGCTGCAATCGGTCTTAAAATGGCCAAGCCACTTTCTCTCAATCCCGATTTTTTAAAAACTCTCGAGGAGCTCACGCTGCTCAGCCGCGACGATCTTTCGGGCGTGGTCGGAGCGGATCACCGTTCGAGAACGCTCGGACCGGGGCTGGAGTTTTCGGACTATCGCCGCTACAGCTCCGGCGACGATCCGAGGTCGCTCGATTGGAGCGCTTATCTGCGGCTCGGCAAGCTGTTCCTGAAGACATATCGCACCGAGGAACGCATTCCGATTCGTTTGTTGCTCGATTGCAGCGAATCGATGAACTGCGATCCGGCGAAATTTTCGTATGCGCTGCATTTGGCGGCTGCGTTTTCGTATCTCGCTCTGCTGCATCTGGATACGGTCGCGATCGCGCCTTTTGCCACGCGTCTCAGCAAGCCGCTGGTCGTTTCCGGAGGCCGCGACGCTTTCTGGACCGTTGCGAACTATCTCGGCAAGGTGACCGCGGGCGGCCAAACGGATCTGTACTTCGCTTCGAAGGAATTCCTTTCGCGATTCCCTTCCCGCGGCACCGTGCTCATTCTTTCCGATTTTTTTGACGACGAGGCCACGCAACGTTCCGTCGAAATCCTGCGCATGAAGGGCCACGATCTCGTCCTCGTTCAGGTGCATACGCCGGAAGAACAGCGGCCGTCTACGTACGGCGAATTGCTGCTGCAGGATGCCGAAACCGGCCGGCAACGCACGGTGGAGTGCTCGCCGGAAAGTGCGGCGGCATACGAGCGCAACTTCTCCGAATTCTGCACGCGATTGCAGCGTATCGCTCTGCGTAATGGCGGCCGTTACGCCCGGGCCGTGACGAGCCTGCCGTTCGAGGAGTTCGTTTTGCGTGGTTTGCATAGAAGCAGGGTGGTGGCATGAACTGGATCTCCATGACGCTCGCCGATGTGGTCGCGCTTTCGGCCATTGCTGCCGCTGTGGCGATCTGGCTTTATCTGCGCCAACCGCGTGCGGCGCGTCTGCGCGTTTCCACATTGCGATTCTGGGAGAGCTCGCCATCGGGATCGTCCAGCGCGCGAAGGCGAAAACTGCAGGAGCCCTTGGCGCTGCTCGCCCAAATTTTGTTCCTGCTCTTGATCATTGCCGCGCTGGGAAATCCGCGATGGGGCGCAGCAACGCAGGGGCGCAGCGTCGTCATCGTGCTCGACGCCGGAGCGTGGTCGCAGATGCGAGCCGCGAACGGCACTCCATGGGTCAACGACATTCGCGCGGAAGCCAATGCTCTGCTGCAGCGGCTTCCGTCGGACGATCGCATCCTTCTTTTGCGCGCGGATTCTGACGGCGCGCCGTTGCTGCCTTTCACTTCAGATCGCGGCGCAGTACGCACTGCGATTGCCGGCATGCAACCATCGAGCGCCGTGGGGGATATTCCCCGCGCACTTGCGGAAGCGCGTTCGGCGCTGAGTCCGGTGGGCCAGCCGCAAGGCACTCCGCGCGGCCTGCTTGTTTATATCGGGCCCGGTCTTATGGATCAGCAACAAGCCGGCGCCACCGAAGCTTTTCGCCAATCGCTCGCCGCGGCATCTGCTGTAACCGCAGTTCCATCGGCGAACACGAATGCTCAGTCATCGCCGCCGGAATTTCTGGTTCGACTTGTAGGCAACGCGCCATTGCAAGACGTCGGCATCACGCAGATTGCGTTGAAGCGGCGCGCCGAAGCGCCCGACGAATGGGCCGTAATGACGCAGGTGAAAAACTACAATGACGTTCCTGCACGCGTGACGCTGAGCCTTTCCGTCGGGGGAGGCGTGTTTCGCCAGGACATTCTCTCCATCGCGCCAGGAGCAACGGAAAGTTCCAGCGACGAGTTCACATCGCG
>DATEME010000129.1:0-1954 GCA_035275865.1 Candidatus Acidiferrales bacterium
CGGCTGCAAGCAATATGACCGGAAGGACGACCGCGATCACCGACGTGTACGTGAGCGGATCAAGAGTGTTCACGCCAAAGAGCATCGAGGTGAGCAATCTACCCGTCGCGAACGAGAATAGGAGGCCGATTCCCGTACCGACCAGAGCGATGCGGGCTGCGCCTCGCAAGACGAGACGGATGAGGCTGCCCTTCTGAGCCCCCAACGCGGAACGAAGGCCAAATTCGGATGTCCGTTGAGCGGTGACGTAACTCATGACCGCATACATGCCGGAAAGCGCGAGTAAGACGGCCAGGCCAGCGAAAATTGACGCGAGCACCGTGCGAAACCGCTGAGCGCCGATGGAATCGCTGACGAGGTCGCGCATCGTGGTGAATTTCATGGCGATCTCCGGGTCGGCATCCCGGATTTCTTTTTGTGCGGGCGGAATCAACTGTTCGGGGTCGCCGACCGCTCGAATCACGATCTCGACGTCATTCGCCTGGAACGGATGCTGCTGGAGCGGCATGTAAATCTCCGAGCCAGGTTGCGCGGCAGGTGAACTTTGCCGAATGTCACCGACCACGCCGACAATCGTCATCCACTTGATAGGCAAATCCAAGCCGCACTGAATCCGATGACCAATAGGATCTTCGTTGGGGAAGTCTTGCCGCGCGAGCGAGTCACTGACGATCGCCACGGAAAGCCGATCGTAGACATCACCATCGTCAAAATCACGTCCACGCAAGAGAGGAATGCCCATGGTTTTGAAGTAGTTCGGGCTCGCGAGGCGAAGTCCAGCATAAGGAAGTTTTCGGTAATCGTCCTTGAATGATTGCCGGCCTTCTATGACGAAGAAGCCGTCGGAATTGTATTGGCCGGCGGGCAGGCCCATTGCTCCGGCGGCAGAGATTGCGCCCGGGAGCCTGCCGAGACGCGAGAAAAGATCGTTGAAGAGACGGTTCGCCCGGAGAGCGTCGGGTAGCGTTCGCGCGGGCGCAGACGCGTACGCTACGAGAATGCCCCCGGTGCGATAGCCAAGTTGCGAATGCTGCAAGGCCACAAGCGTTCGAATCAAGAGGCCAGCGCCAACGGCTAACGCCAGAGAAAGTGCAATCTGGGCGACCACAAGCAAGTTGCGCACTCGAGAATGCCCGCCCCCCAGCACGCCGCGATTCGCGGACTGCTTGACGGCGCAATGCAGATCGATGCGGGACGCCTGCCAAGCTGGGGCGACACCAAAAAGAATGCTGGTGACGAGCGAAACGAAGATTGTGAAGCCGAGCAACCGCCAGTCAAATTGAATGCGAGAAAGCAGCGGCGCCGGGACGAAGCGCTCACCAATGATGAGTAAAGCTTTCGTGGCCCAGACGGTAATAAGCATGCCGAGGATTGCCGCGGCGGACGCGAGCACGACACTTTCGGATAACAACTGCGCGGCAATTCGCCAGCGGCCAGCTCCCAGAACGGCGCGCATCGCCATTTCGTGCACACGCGACGTGGCGCGCGCGAGCATGAGATTGGCCACATTGGCGCACGCGATTAACAGGACGAGCGCCACCGCTCCCATCAGGAGGAACAAAGTGGTGCGCACGGGCGCTGCGAGCTGGTCTTGCAGGGGCACCGCTATGAAAGTCTTGTTTCGATTCGTGTCTGGAAACGTTCCGGCGAGGCGGTCCGCGATGGAGAGAAGTTGCGCGTCAGCAGCCCTCGGCGAAATGCCGGGCAACAGTCTGGCAACGGAGCGGTAATTATACCCGCTGCGATTCTGATTATGTGGAGCTGCAGAAGTCGCGGCCCATACCAGAGTTGGCTGAGGAAATCGAAATAGAGACGGCATTACGCCGACGATCTCGTAAGCTGTCCCCTCGATGCCCACGGTGTGACCCAATGCCGCCGATGGCGAACCGAAGTTGCGTTGCGCGAATTCGGTACTGATGACGGCAGAACGGCCGGCATCCTGCGCGATGAAGGT
>DATEME010000130.1:0-10188 GCA_035275865.1 Candidatus Acidiferrales bacterium
CAACGGCTCGAAAAGGCGATTCCTGCGATTCAAAACTCGTCTGCGCAGGGCGCCGCTTCCGCTTAGGTCACCCTTTCAAAAAACCGCGTAGCGATTGCGATTAGAGACACACGCTTTCCTTTGTTTTCATGCAGTTACGCGGATTTCTAATTCTTGGCAGTTGCGATTAGAAAAGTGCGCTGCCGACGCTTTTTTCGTGGCATAGCGTAGTGGTACACAACGTACCATGCATACTGTAACTCGTCTCGATGTGGGAATTCCTCGAGGCGGGAGCCTCAGGGCTGGGAGCCAGGAAAGAATGCCTTACGGGCAGGATCAGGCCGCGCATTCCGCCGCTGCTCCGGCGAGTTTTCCGCAGCTTCTTAGGGCTTTTGGACCGATGCGGAAAAAATATCCGCGTGCACCCTGTGCGGTTTCGTTCCGGCTGCAGCAATATCCAAATTGAGTGCGACAGGCACCTTCACCGGAGGCAGGCATGCCGTATCATTACAAGCCTGATAACGAAGCGTTGCCGGGATCGACAGGGAACCGAGCGGCGCGGATGACTCGGCCGCCAGTTTGAGTTTGAGAGTGACGGTGTCTGTGTAAACGTTCAGCGGCTTCTTCGGCGAGAACGTGAACGTCTTCATCTCGCCCGGCGGATAGATTGTATCCACCACCTTAATCCCCGCAGGAGGATTGGGCGTGATCGTCGTCGGAATCAGGTAATCCTCGGACGGCTTATTGGAATTCATGTGAAAGCCTTTGGCGATATTCACGACGACGGCGGCCTCAAACGTCTGCCCGCGAGGCACCTTATCGAGTGAGACGTATGCCTCCGGCTTCACGATAGTCGCCGGATTGGGCATGGATTGCGCGGACGCCGAGCGATGCAGGCCGACACCGGCGACGACAGCGATCACGCCGCAGGTGAGCAACAGACGCCAGGAACGTAGACGTACCATGAAGTTCATTGGATTAGCCTTCCTATTTCTTTTTCCATATCGCTGAGGTTGAGCGCACCCACGATTCTACGATCAATTTTGCCGTCGGGGGTAATGACGAACGTGGTGGGATACCCGAGCAAACCGCCGAATTTGGTGGTGATGTCGTCGTTTCCGAGGACGATGGGATAGTTCATCGTGAGCTGTTGGCCTTGAACGTCAAACTTTCTAGCCTGCACAAAGGGTGCGACAACGCTCTTTCCATCTTCATCCATTGCGACGCCGAGAAGCACGAAATTCTTGGAACCGTATTTCTGTTGCAACGTGATCAGCGTCGGAATTTCAGCAAAGCACGGATCGCACCAGGTGGCCCAGAAGTTCACCAGCACAACTTTACCTTTCAGGCTGTTCAGCGGCAGTTTCGCCCCCTGCAGGTCAATAAACGTCACCGGAGGTTCATCCGGCAGGTCCTTTTCCGCTACACCCATATTGTGCGAACCGGAATCAGCCACTGTGAGGCTGCGCGCACCGGGGATCAAATTCTCCGGCTGGAAGAAATTCAATTTGCCGGAGAGGAAGGCCAGTTGGTTGGTAAACACCAGGAACCCGATCGCGAGCAGCAGCACGCCGCTGCAAACTTCCACCGTATGCAAATGTTTCCGGAAACGTTTGTAGACCTTCAGAAAACGGCCAATACCCAGCGCCGTAAGCAGAAACGGAATTGCCAGACCGGCTGAATAGAATCCGAGAAGAAGAACCCCTTGGCCGACGGTCTGCTTTGTCGCGGCGATTGCCAGTACTCCTGCGAGGATCGGTCCGATGCATGGCGTCCAGCCGAAGGCAAACGCGAAGCCCATCAGGAATCCGCTCACCATTCCGGGCTGATTTCCGCCGACGTCACGCAGGTGTACGTCGCGATTCAGCCAGCGCGTAAGGCTTGGGCCGATCATGAAGATCAGAGCGATTGAGTAGAAATTGATGGGGGTGAGATGATACCGCGCCGCGTTCGGCCACATGCCCATCGCAAAGCCCAGAATTACAAGGATTGCGCCCACGGCGATGCCCGCCTTCACGCCGATTTTCGTCAACGCGCCCACAAGGTGAAGGCCAAACAACACGATAAGGGCGCCGGCAACCGGCGCAAGCAACGCCCGATTGCGCAGCAAAAACGCTCCCACAGCACTGGCTGAAGCGCCCAACGCCACGAAGACCACGGAAAAGCCGATCACAAACGCAAACGCGGAGCTCAGCACACCCGCGCGCGGCGCCTTGTCTTCCTTTAATTGCTCGACGCCGATTCCCGAGAGCATCGAGACGTAGCCCGGGACAAGCGGAAATACGCATGGAGATATGAAGGACAATAGCCCCGCCAGCAGAGCGGTCAATACGCTGATATCCATTTAAGGTCTCATCCCTTCCCGATCAAGCAGCGGGTCACAAAGGCTTGCCGCGTGAAGACATCTTGGCCTCTGTGTGTCCGTACATTTTAGACGCAAGAGAGAGAGGTTCGCACCGGGAGAGTCGGCAAAAAACCGACACCTGGAGCCTTAAGACACCTTTTCCAACCTCGCTGTCTTGCAAACTCTGCCCCTAAGTTATTCAAAAGAAGGCTAAAACGCAATCACCGATTATGGCTCTATGCCTGCATTTCCGTCTGAGCGGGCCGGCCCTGGCATCCGGAAGTGCGACGGCCGCGTACCGGCGGCCCGCAAAGATTTAACGTAACCAGCGTCATGAAGAAACAACGTCGATCAAAGACGATTTGTGACAGACGCCTGACCACTCTTTTTTTGGAGATTCAGATGACGCCAAATGAAGTCACCTTCCTGAGAATCGTGGCAGGATTTGCAGCGGTTGCAGTCTTCAGCTTTCTCGATCAGTCGATGGCCGCGGATGTTGTGGGAATAGCACTCACGGTTATCGCAATCGCACTGGACGGCGTGGATGGATACATCGCACGTGCCCGTAATCTTGCCACTCCCCTGGGCGCGCAGCTCGACATCCTGGGCGACCGCGTGATTGAGAACCTCTTCTTTACCTTCTTTGCCGTCACGGGCCTGATTTCTCTTTGGGTACCCATCGCTTTTTTTGCTCGCGGCGCGACAACGGACTTCTTGCGCGGGCTGGCCAGCCGCAGCGGGCGAGTCGGGTTCGGCCGCGACGGCATGCTCGATTCAGCATGGAGTCGGTTGCTGGTCGCCTCGCGCATTAGCCGCGCGGCATACGCCACGCTGAAGTGCGTGTGCTTCTGCTATCTCGGCGGGCTGCTCGCAATTTCGCATCTCGGAACTGCATCGCTCGTTGCTGTACCTCTTTCGACGCTAGTGCTGATCGGCAAGGCTCTGACAGGATGTTCGGTTCTGTTTTGCTTCTTGCGCGCGATTCCCGTGATTTGGGAAGGCCGCCGCTTTGTTGCCTCCCCGTCGCAGCCCGCCACGATTGCCGTTGCCCGGACGCCAATTTCAGGAGCTACACGATGATTCCGGCAAGCCGCATCGGCGCTTTCTTCGACATCGATGGAACGCTGCTTCCTCCGCCGCCGATCGAATGGCGTTTTGCAATGTGGCTCGTCCGACGTCGTTTGCTGAGCAGGCGGCGCATTGCGAAGTGGGCCATGGCTGCGGTTTGCCCACTGTCGAACGGGAATGCAATGGCGATTCGCACGAACAAAGCCTACCTCGCAGGTCTGCGCGCCTCGATCTTCGAGGATTGGGAAGCTTCGTTAGCACCAAACGCGCTGGCACTCTTTCCGGAAGGCGTAGATCGGCTCGCTTACCATTTTGAACAGGGGCATCGAATCTTTCTTATCAGCGGAACTCTCGTTCCGCTCGCGCAAACCATGGGCCGGCGTATTGGTGGAGCAGTCGAGGTTTGTGCAACAGAACTCAGCAGTATCGACGGCGCGTATTCAGGTCGCATCGAAGGGAAACATCTAAGCGGTTCGGCGAAAGCCGATGTAGCCGTTCAGATTGCCCGCGACTCTGGTGTCTCTCTCGCCGATAGCCACGCGTATGGGAATCATATGGACGATTTGGCGATGCTCAGCTCTGTCGGGTGTCCCGTTGCAGTCAATCCAACCCGTCAGTTGAAACGAATTGCTCGGCACCGGCATTGGTGCACGTTGCGTTGGGTGGCGGCCGAATCTGCTGCCACTTTCCCACCGCGACGGCAATTCGTTTCGCCAAAGGAGACGCATTGAGTCTCTCTGGCTGCTTTCATCCCAAACGCGTCCTACTCTCACCGGTTTCCACGAAAACAGGCGAAAAGCACGCAAGCAGTTGCGTAGCATGGTTCGCGGAACTCCGCGATGCCTGCGGCCCGTTCCAATGGATCACATTCGCGTATCTGGCCTGGCTAACGGCGCTCGTCATTATCTGCCGCCACAACATCACGCACCCGATTCACCACGCGATCGCTCAATTGGCGATCGCTCTTGCGATCACGATTCTCGTGCACCCGGCCCGGAACTCCCGCAACATGCTGGTTCGATTTGCTCGCCACTGGTATCCTTTGCCGCTCTACATTTTCTTTTTCGAGGAACTGCAATCGCTCGTCCACGCAATTTGGCCAGGATGGTTTGACGCCCATCTCCTGGCGTTCGACCATGCACTATTTCGTGTTCATCCCTCGGTCTGGCTTTCGCAGTTCTCCAGCCCCGGCCTTAATGAGTTTATGCAGTTCTCTTACATGACGTATTTCCTTTACCTGGTCATTTTGCCGGCGATTCTGTATGCAGAACGCCAGTATGCCTCGTTCTGGACCGTGATGGTTTCGACGGCAGTTGCGCACTACTCCGTATACGTGATCGCGATTCTTTTTCCGATTGAAAGCCCGTACTATTCGCTGGTTTCGCTGAACAGAGTCACGCTCTCCGGCGGATACTGCACCGCGCTGATCGGAATGATCGAGCACTTCGGCCGTGTGCACGGCGCTGCGTTTCCCTCGGCGCACGTGGCCGGGTCGATGGTCGCGATACTCGCCTCATGGCGCTACCGACGATGGCTTTTCTGGTTGTGCTTGCCGTTTTTTGCAAGCATGTGCCTGGCGACCGTCTACGGACGTTACCACTATGCAGCGGACGTTTTCGCGGGACTCGTGGTGGGAACTTTCGGCTTCAAACTCGGGACAAGGCTGACGGCGTCAGAAAATCTTCTCCTGCCTGCGCAAATTCCCGAAGGAGCCGAGATTGGCGATCAGGAACACGAATCTGTACTGGCTCTCATCGCGGATCGTGCCGAATGAAAACCTGCGGTATTCCACACCGATTCCGCAACAATTCGTATTGTAGGAGACCTCGAGAATCTGATTTTGGAATTTTGCCTGAGTGAAATCGTAACTCGCACCGACCATCGCGTTCCATCCGCGCCGGTTCGTCTCGCCATAGCCCATCTGCGCGCGCAGTTGATTGGATCGTGACTCAAAATTCGGAGGAGGCGCCGGCAAGTCGCCCGGAAGTTCGAGCGCAGAAAAATGGGCCAATGTGAGAAACGATTCTTTGTACGGCTTGATTTTCAGAAGTGTTCCGATGGCTGTGGTTTGATCGCGCTTCGGATCGAAATCGATCCGAAATTCCGTGTCGTAGCGCTCGGTTGTGGCGAAGCGTAGATCGCTCACAATTGGCGAAAAGCGATGCAGCGTATCGTCGAATGCGAACGGTGTAAGCGATTCGAGCGCCTGGAAGACGTTGCGTTGGTGCAAAGTGAATGCGCCGCCGAACGTGGGATCGAAATAATACTGCTGCGAAAGGTTCCAGCTGACAATTTCCCGTTCGTTGCCGTTTTCGACGCGCCGATAGAGGCCTTGCCTGATTCCGTACTGTATGTCATTTCTATCGGTGAGAGTCTCATCCTCGTCAAAACGGATGAAGCGATTAAAATCATTGACGCCATTCACATAATGATAAGCAATTTGCGGCTCGATCGTGTGCTTCCATTGAGCCCCACGTACTTTCCAGACACGCTCAAGCGTGGGAGGACGGACATCCACGCTTAGCTCGGCTGTATTGCGGAAGAAGCCCACGCCTTCGTATGCTCCGCCGGCCATCTGGCCGCCGTAATGCGTGGAGCGGAACGTGAATGTGGGAATTACGTTCAGCCAGGGCCCCCATCGCAAGGGCATTGTTACGCTGGGCGCAAACTCGCTTCGCCCGACAAAATTCGGCGTCAAAAACGGGGTCGCCGTATCCCGGCGATATTGCGCTCCTGCAAAGGCGTCCAAGTTGAAATAGAGCGGGATTGAGGACCAGATTGTCTTGTCTACGGAACTGAACCTTGCTTCCGGCGCTGTCCGCAGGGTTACTGACGTCTGGGGCGTCGCAGAAAAATAGTTTTGATAACTGAGCGCGGCAAAATCTAGATTGTAACCATCGAAACTCTTCGTCAAAAACGCCCTATTCGGCACTTCGGAATTCACTGCCTGCGTGAACGATTCCGCAAACGCCAGCCGGAAGGTCAGTGAGCTCAGTTGATCGAGGTCTGCCACCGCCCGCCAGCCATGCGGCAACGGAGACGTGAAGAGCAGGTGCTCTTCGCGGCCGCCTTGATTAATTTTTGTTCCGTTCGCTTGCGGAAGGCCGCGATCGAGCACGCCATAGTAGTTGGCCGTCAGCGAAGCGCCTTCCCATGGTTTCATGCGTGCTTGTCCGTTTTGCGCCCAGCCGCGCTTGCCGTAATAAGAGGCCCCAATCGTGGCATCGAACCAGTCAAGGGGCGCCCAATAGAAAGCCTCCCCTAGGACGAGGCCCTTCGTCGTGCTGTTACCTGTCTCAGGAACCATGAAGCCGGAGCTTCGGCTCTTTGCAAGAGGAAGCGTCGCATATGGAAAATAGAACACGGGAACGGAGAGCAGCCTGAAATTGCCGTTCTCGATGTGGACAGATTCCTGCATTCGCAACGTCAAATCTGGAGCGTAAAAACTCCAGATCGGGTGCGCGGGATTGCAGACCGTGACCCATGCGTTTTGAACGCGATAGGTGTTTTGGTCGAGGCGTTCGGCTTTTTCTGCACTGAAATAGAGCGGGTTGGGACTGATGAGCAGCGTCGGCGTAGGGCGGCGCTGGATGGCGAATGTGGCATGTACGTGGTCGAATTCGCCGCGTCCGGTCCTGGGTTCGTAGCGACCTTCGTCGGCTTCGATGTGCTGCGTCAGGTAATCCAGCTGGACGTGGCCGCGAGCGATCGCCACCTGCGTCGTGCTGTCATATTCAACGTGATCCGCGCGGAGCCGCGCCTGGCCGCACCGTACGTCCACGTTCCCATCGGCGTAAAAGACTTTGTTCACTTCGCGCTGCTGATTGGCCTCAAGCGTGACTTCCGTACATGAGGGTGGCGCCTTCGAAAAGAGCTCTGATGGTCGAATCGAGGAATTTTGCGCACGGACCGGTGCGGCTATTGCGCCAAGCGCCGCAAGAGATGCAGATAGAAATGAAATTTGCCGCAGAAACGTTCGACGTGGCGAGCTTTGCATCGTTTGAATTGCGAATGAGCCGGAAATTGAGCCTAACACGCGCCTCTAGCAGTCGCAATCGCGCTGGCTTGTGCGTTTTGCGACGATTCGCGTTCTCGCCTGCCGCTGCGCGCGACCTCTCCGCTTCGGACTGCTGCGTAGCTTGAAACGTTGCCACATTTGCAAAAATATCTGGTTGCGGTACGCGGTTGGAATTTTCTCGTGATATGATGGCGGCGTTCCTCACTGGAACCTCCGCGGCGCAAAACGTACCAGTGATTCGAATCTGCCCGAAGTGTGGCGCTCTCCTGATGGATGACGCAGAACCCTGTTCGTTCTGCGACGATTCCGCCTCCGCCGAAAAAGATGAACTGCTGCAGCCTGTAAGTGCTGGCGATTCAGCGTCTGAGGAGGATGCTGAGCCGGAATGGCGGCGCGAGGTTGGCCGGCGTCTGGCGGAGTACCGGGCGCGCCGGGGATATTCTGCTCAGCGAGAAGAGCCGATAGCTCCTAGCGCGCAAGTTGGTCTGCCATTCCACCAGCCACCAAGATATTTGCAAGTCCCTGAAAAGAAAGAGTCTGCGCGGCCGCGCACGCTGGCGCGGTTGCGTCCGGTGGAGCGGATGGAGATATCGGTGCAGCCGGAGCTGGATTTTTCGGCGGCGGCGGGCGAGCGCGGGCATCCGCAGACAGCGCTTGTGCCTGTGGCGACGCTTGCGGAGAGGAGGAATGCGGCGGCGGTCGATATGTTATTCATTTTGTTGACGTTGGCGGCGTTCGCGGGATTATTCATCGGGCTGATGCGATCTCTCGGCGGGGAGATGGTGATGGACCGGATCGACGCGGTGATGTGCGCGCCAGTCTTTTTCCTCTTCTATTCGCTTTATTTTGTGGTGTTTACGATTTTTGCGGGCGGGACGCCGGGGATGCAGGCTTGCGGCCTTGCGATCGTGCGGCTGGATGGGCGACTGCCGGATACGAGGCAGCTCACGTGGCGCGGATTCGGTTATGTCCTTTCGGCGGCGACGCTAATGCTAGGATTCTTATGGGCTTACTGGGACGAGGACGGATTCACGTGGCAGGACCGGATCTCGCAGACTTACGTTACGTCATCTTTGCCACTTGCGGAGCCCGACGCGATTGAGATTTCGACGGGCCGTCGCACACCTGTCGGGAAGTGACAATTTTGGCGCGTTTGGCGCCTTAAAATGGGCTTAAGTCACCCTAAAATGACAAAAATGGCGCGAATGGCGCCTTATTTTTTTGCGAAAGTTTTTTTCCGGCGCGGGTGAAGACCGATTCGGAGGGAATCGGGCCTAAGCCGAGTGCACTCGCCCCTCAGACGGTCTGAACGAGAACAATCGCCGGCTGGCCACGATCAAAGCTGATTCAATTCTGCGATGCGTTGAGAAATCACGTCCGTGAAGCCTTCGACCTCTTCGGGCGAGTAATCAGCGGCGCGGAAGGCATCGCGGATCTGGTCTCTCGAAAGGCGCCCAAGGATTTCGCCCATCCATTTGGCGTCGGCGCGCGGCACTCTTTTGCCGACCCAGCGCAAGCGCCAGCGGTATAGAAAATCGAACGGGTTGACGAGACCAAGAAGCGTCATGCGGGCCGGCGAATCGAAGTCCACATAGGTGGCAGTAACTTTGCGGATGAATTTGGATCGCCGATAAGACCGGAGATTCCCCTTGCCGATGGCATTATGTCTCGCTTGGCCCGACGTTCCGAACGTCGCGCCCATGTCGCTGACCATGTAAACCAGGGGATCTCCGCTCGAACCGCAGGAGGCGTCCTCGCGATACACGGCATTATTCTCGTCCTTTACGTCCCAGCTATTGAGCAGCGCCATCATCACGCGCAGGCCGTTGAACTCGCGGGTCCCCGTGAAGGGGTTCTCGCGCCACTTCCAAGTGCCGATTTTCTTTTCACCCTTGGGATAGCGTTTCAGCTCGACGTTGTACATCGTGCCATCGGAGTCGAGCAGACCGCGAACGCGTTTTCTCCTCTTTTTGCTCACCGGCTGCATGCCCGTCACGCGAATCCTCGGAAGGAAATATTCTTCGGCTGAAAAATAGCCCGCCGACCAAAGGAGACGCGTTGCAACGGTTTCGGGCCGCGCTTCTTCGCCGAGTTTTGCGCGCCATTTGTCTCCATGTTCATCGCGCAGATCGAATTTGGCGTTCGTTCCGTTCAGGTCCTCTTTTTCATAGGTGAAGAGTTGCGGTGGAGTGTTTTCCTTTCCCCCTTCGCCGTAATACAAATTCTTGGAGTGCGCGTCGTCCGCCGCGCATTGCAGCAGGGGCTTTTCGCCGGCCGCTTCCTTGGACTGCCCAGCCTTTTTTTTGGTTTGGGGCGCAGCCACCGCAATAGCGCTGCAAAAGAACACGGCGACGATGCAGGCCAAGCCGCGCACGCGATGGCGGTCGCATGACAGAAAGAACGACTTGCATTTTCGAGCTTTCACGGCGGCGGATAGAAACAACAAAGCGGGGGACATGAGCGTGCGGAGCTCCTTGCCTCTTTTCGGCTATTGCTTTCGTTTGAATTTGAAGATGTAGCTTTTGATGTCTGGCCAAAATTCCCGGAAAACGTTCCAACCTACGGTCGTAGATAACGCATACGTGCCTCTGAGGAATGCGTGCGATGTAGTCGCGCGGTTCGCCGGATACCAGGCGTTCGCGATGAATGCCGCGCCGTAAACGCCTGCGAATCTGGAGAACGCAGGCATCTCAATATTGGAGTCGTTGCGCGCGACGAAGGTGTGGATGATCGCGTAGCGCGCGCGCGGCCAAATGCCCGGCAGGTTCGACACATCCGA
>DATEME010000131.1:0-1940 GCA_035275865.1 Candidatus Acidiferrales bacterium
ACAAAACGCATCAGTCACGCCGCCGTCGACGAGGCGGATCCCGGTCGTGGACGGTGCAGCATATTGTAGGTGTCGAACGGAATGATCCGGCCGCCCGGCGTGACAAAATGAATGCAGGAGCGCTTCACACCCGCGAGGCAGAAATTGAAGCGGTCGAGAAACGACACGACGGTCACGCGAAAAACTTTGTCGTAACCGAGCTCGCCCGGCAATTCGACAAGCGGCAGGCAGCACAGGATCTCTTGCAATACTCCGGCCGAGCGCTGTCCGGCGCATGACAGCGACAACAGCTCGATCAAGCGCGCGCGCATTTCGGGATGGCTCTCGAACGTGACCGAGTTCGGCGCTTCGCGCACTAGTGTAGTGTCTCGCGCAAAGGTTGACAATTAGCTGCCGCCCTGGCTCCGCCGTTTTAAGGGAGGCAGGTTCAAGGCAGCCCTGCCGCGATTGACTTTGAAAATGATGTCGTTGGCGGATTTCGTCCAGACAAAAGGTTTGGGATTGGCGTTGTTGTGTTCGATGTAATCCGTGATGGCTTGTTCAAGTTCGTGAACACTTTTGAATACGCCACGCCGGATGCGTTCCGACGTGATCTGAGCGAACCAACGCTCGACGAGATTAAGCCACGATGCAGATGTCGGAATAAAATGCAGATGAAAGCGTCTGTTCCTGGCAAGCCAGGCTTTGACGGCGGCATGTTTGTGCGTCGAGTAATTGTCAGCGATGCAGTGAATGTCGAAATGAGGCGGTATACTACGGTCGATAGCCTTGAGAAACTTTAAAAATTCTTGATGGCGGTGCCGTTTCATACATTGCCCGATAACCTCGCCTTTTAACACATCGAGCGCGGCAAACAATGTCGTAGTGCCGTGGCGTTTGTAGTCATGCGTCATGGTTCCGGCACGGCCTTTCTTTATCGGTAGCCCCGGCTGTGTGCGATCAAGCGCCTGGATTTGCGTTTTCTCATCAACACAGAACACCAGAGCGTGTTCCGGCGGGTTCAGATAAAGGCCGACGACATCTTCAAGCTTTTCAATGAAACGCGGATCGTTCGACAACTTGAACGTCTTCACCAGATGCGGCTTCAGCCCGTTCGCATTCCAGATGCGCTGCACGGATGCTTTGCTGATACCGCAAAGCCCGGCCATCTTGCGGCAAGTCCAGTGCGTCTCGTGCGGCGGCGCAGTCTGCGTTTTCTCCACAACCTCGGCTTCTTTGGCCCGGTTCAACGGCTCGAAGCTGCGCCCACGTGGACGATCCGCGTAGAGGGCTTGCACGCCGCCGGCGGCATAACGATTGCGCCAATCAATTACCGTCGGACGCGAGGTTTTCAATTCCTTCGCCAGCGCGTTGTTCGACCGGCCGTCCGCCGCACCGAGCACAATCCGCGCCCGCAGCGCAATCCGCTGCTCCGTCTTGCCGGCGCGGACTATCCGGTTCAGCTCTTTCCGATCCTCAGGCGTGACTGCTAACGCTGCGTTTTTCCCCCACATGCAACGCAGCGTATCATACTTGAACCGTACTGTAAACCTTTGCGTGAGACCATACACTAGCGAGCCCCAGCAAAACCTGTCCGCTCGATAGTGCGGCCAGCAGAATAGCCAGTGCACTCGGGTCGGGAAGAATCCCGCCGACAATAGCAAAAGCCAGCAACACACCGAGCTGCGGACGCCTATCGGTCACCAGATCCACGCGGTGCGAATGGTAGGTGCCCCACCCATGACTGTGCCACCCTAAGTCTTCCCCGTGCCGGTGTCCGGGATCATGGTCATGGTGGTGGCGATGAACATGGCCATCGTCGCGCTGATGGTCATAGCCGGCGCCACGGGAGGGCGCTGCAATGAGCGGATCGCGCATCGCCAGGGCGAGGAGGTCGCGCTGGGTCCACAGCATCCATAGCCCGAGCGTGACGACGAGCAGGCCGGTGGCGAGCGCCAAAT
>DATEME010000132.1:0-4881 GCA_035275865.1 Candidatus Acidiferrales bacterium
CTGCCTATCCGCGATTATTTTCCAAAAAGCCGAAAGCGATCTGGCCAGAAGCAGCTCGCAACGGCGTGGCGGCACTAGGAAGGCGAAGAGCGTTTCTCTCGGCCGCACGATGTCTGTTATTGGCGGCAATTCGGAATTGAGTGCCTTGCGTGAGTTCTTCGCAGTTCGACCCAAAGGCGACATTCATTTGCGCCACGTCACCACAGGCAACATCCCAACCAATGCGACATTGGTGAAACGCAATCGCGGTCACAAGCCAGAGCGTCAAATCCGTGTTTCGATAGCCGTAGCCGTGTGATTTGTTTCCTGGCAGCGATCGTTATGTTCACCGAATAGCGTTTCAGGCGAAGGACCATCGCCCGGTCCGGGACTCCCCCAGCCTTTTTCGCTAGTATTTTACTCTTCGCACTACAGCACATCACTTCGCCAGTTCGCCTCAGCTCGTTGTTCTCGTTTTGAGGGTCGCGTTAGATGCCGCTTTGACAGCGATGATGCGTTAGACGTTTCCACCGCGCTCGGAAGATCATGGGTGAATTTGCCATCGGACAATCGGTGTTACGACGCGAGGATCCGCGCCTGTTGCAGGGGCGTGGCCGCTTTTTCGACGATCTCAAACTCGCCGATCAGCTCCATGCGGCTATCGTGCGCTCGCCACATGCCCATGCCGACATCACCGGCATCGACACGCGCACGGCGCTCCAGATGCCGGGCGTCCATGCCGTGCTCACTGGCGCGGACTATCGCGCGGATGGCCTCGGCTCGCTGCCTTCGATGGCGCCCTATAACAGGCGCGGCGGCGGCCCGATGTTTCTGCCGCCGCGGCCGGCGATTGCGTTCGACCGTGTCATGCATGTCGGCTACCCGGTCGCGGTGGTTGTCGCCGATGCGCTCGACCAAGCGCGAGATGCCGCCGAACGCGTCGTTGTCGACTATGAGCCGCGGCCAGGTGTCGTATCGGCGCGCGACGCCTTCGCACCGAACGCGCCGCAGCTCTACGACGAATGCCCGAGCAACGAGGCCTATTTCTACCAGGCCGGCGACAAGGCCAAGGTAGATGCCGCCTTCGCCGCTGCGGCGCACGTCGTCGAACAGCGCCTGATCATCAACCGGGTGACCGCCAATCCGATCGAACCGCGCGGCGTCACCGGGGTCTATGATGCCGGCACCGGCCGCTACACATTGCACTGCGGTTTTCAGCGGCCCTGGCTGTTCCGCAACGACATCGCCCGCACGACGCTCAAGATCTCGGAGGCGGAGTTGCAGCTGATCACCGGCGATATCGGCGGCTCCTACGGCCTGCGCGGCTCGGTCTATCCGGAGATCATTTTGATGCTGTGGGCGGCGCGACGCGTCGGCCGACCAGTGAAATGGACGCAAACTCGCAACGAAGCGCACATCAGCGATGACGACGCGCGCGACAATGTCGTCGACGCGGCGCTTGCGCTCGAACCTGACGGCAAGTTCCTCGCCGTGAGAATCCGCACCTTCGCCAATCTAGGCGCCTTCGTTTCGTTCCGCGGCGCCATGCCGCCGGTGGTCAATATCGGCACGGTGGTCGGCACTTACACAACGCCGGCGCTCCATGTGGAAATTTCCGGCATGCTGACCAACACCCATTGCACATCGCCTTATCGCGGCGCCGGTAGACCGGAAGCCTCCTACATGATCGAGCGACTGATCGACATCGCCGCCGATGAAATGAAAATCGATCCCGCCGAGCTGCGCCGCCGCAACACCATTCCGCCGGAGGCGATGCCTTACAAGACGCCGCTCGTCTTTACCTACGACACCGGGCGCTTTGCGGAGAACCTCGACCGCACCATGAAGCTTGCCGACTGGACTGGCTTCGAGGCGCGGCGCCGGGAGGCGGCACAACGCGGCATGCTGCGCGGCATCGGCATCTCCAATACCATCGAGCAGGCGGCAGATCCCACCTATGAGACCGCGGAAATCCGCTTCGATCCGCTCGGCGGTATGACCTTCGTCACCGGCTCGATCTCACACGGCCAGGGCCATGCCACGATCCAGACCCAGATGCTCGTTGATCGGCTGGGCGTCGATCCCGACCGGATCAAGTTCATCGCCGGGGACACCGACGCGGTGGCGTTCGGCATGGGCACCGGCGGCTCGCGCTCGACCACCATGAGCGGGGGCGCCATCGTCGCGGTCAGCGACAAGATTATCGCCAAGGGCAAGAAGCTCGTCGCGCATCTCCTGGAAGCGTCCGAGGACGACATCGAGTTCGAGGACGGTCGCTTCACCATCGCCGGCACCGACCGCGCGATGGGCATCCACGAGGTGGCAAAGGCGGCATTCCAGTTGGACAAGCTGCCGGCCGGCATGGAACCCGGCCTCTATGAGACCGCCACCTATCGCGCCCGCAGCAGCAATTTCCCGAATGGTTGCCACGTCTGCGAGGTCGAGATCGATCCCGAGACCGGTAGCACGCAGGTGATCGGCTATTGGGTGGTGGACGATGTAGGCACCGTGATCAACCCAATGTTGGTCAAGGGACAGATCATGGGCGGCATCGCCCAAGGCCTGGGTCAGGTGCTGATAGAGGACAAATCCTATGACGAGACCGGGCAGGTGCTCACCGGCTCGTTCATGGACTACGCCATGCCGCGGGCGGACGACTTCTGCGCGGTGGTGATCGAGGACAACCCGGTGCCGACGGCGACCAATCCGCTCGGTGTGAAAGGCGCCGGCGAAGCTGGCACCGTCGGCTCGCTGTCCGCCGGCGTCAACGCCATCGTCGACGCACTGTCGGTGCTTGGCATCAAGCACATCGACACGCCGTGCACGCCTTACCGAGTGTGGCAGGCGATCGCGAACGCTGGGACGTGCGTCACGAAGCCGAGGACTTCCTAGTTTTCGCTCACTCTACCGGATGCGATCTGGAGCGCTTTGAACACTTCATGTGTCAGTTCTTTGGTCCGCGTCGCGGGTGAAAGCCGACGTCCAGCCGGAGTGTTGAAAGCGGCTGCAACGGTAAGGGCCGGTCACGGGCTCTCGCCCGACCGCAATCTGAGTGTCAAATCGCAACCTCGCGACCGATTTCCACTACTTGGGCGTGGGGCAATTTTAGGACGTCTGTGATGCGAACAGAGTTGCGAGCCATCGCTGCAAAGATGGCTTCCTGCCAACGCGGGATCCCTCCGCGACCCTCGCGCGGTATGATCGTCTCGTGACCGATGTAAAAAGTGACATCGTCGCGATTGATTTCCACAGCCTTGGTCCTGCAATCGTCGAGTATGGCTAAGACGTTTGGCCGCTCCATAAATCCATAACGCGCTTCGACGCGCCAGAATTTGTCGGCAACGCGCGCAACCTGAATCCGTTCGCTCGGTTTTGTGCGCGGAGACGATGTGACGATGAGCTTGAGTATGAGGACGGACTGGTGCAGGGAACGGTTTTTCCGAACGTGCCAAACCAAAACGGGCGGCGTTTCACTATCGGCGCGGGTTAAGAAGACGGCAGTACCCGGAACGCGCGCAACGTCGCGAGAGCCAAGCGTTTCAACGAACTTTTTCAATGGCACTTGATCTGCCAAGACCCGCGCGCGGACCGCGCTCGTACCCCGGTGCCAGATCCACATAATACCGTAGACTGCCACAGCCAATAACAACGGAACGTAGCCGCCCTCTAATACCTTTGTGACATTTGCGGTGAAAAAGCCAAAATCCACAACGAGAAACACCAGAGCGACCGCGCCCGCTTTGACAGGGGACCATCCCCAAATTTCACGCATGGCGATGAAGAGCAACACACTCGTCAAAAGCATCGTCAGCGAAACAGCGATCCCATAGGCAGCTGCGAGGTTGTCGGACCTACGGAAAATTATCGTCAGGCCAAGTGTAGCAATCATGAGCAACCAGTTGACGGCGCCGACGTAAATTTGGCCATACCCCTCTTCAGATGTTTGGATGACGCGCAGACGCGGCATCCATCCAAGCGCAATTGCTTGCCGCGTCATTGAAAAGGCGCCCGTAATAATCGATTGGCTCGCTATGATGGTGGCGATGGTCGCCAACACGACTAGAGGTGTTAGAAGCACGGACGGGCAAAGGTGGTAGAAGATGTTGCCCTGTGTCGGCGCGCCTTCAACGACAATGGCCGCTTGACCTGCATAGTTCAGAACGAGGCTGGGAAAGACAACGAAATTCCACGCCCGTCGAATGGGTACCTTCCCAAAATGGCCCATGTCGGCATAGAGCGCCTCAGCCCCTGTCACGCAGAGAAATACCCCGCCAAGGACTAAGAAGCCTTTTGCGCCACCGTTTGCTAGATACTTGATGCCATAAAGCGGATTTATCGCGGCCACTACGCCGACATGTTGCGTTATTCCGTACACCCCGAGCACCGCCATGACTGCAAACCACGCAAGCATTACCGGACCGAACGCTCGCCCGATTTTCCCGGTGCCGAGAGGTTGGACGGCAAAAAGCGCAAACAGGACAACCACTGAGGCAGGCAATACATACGTCTGAAGGCTTGGGGCAATCTGCTCCATCCCCTCAAGCGCCGACAGGACAGATATTGCCGGAGTGATAGTGCCGTCGCCATAAATCAGAGCTGCGCCGAATAATCCGGCAGCGACGATTGCGGGCCGGTGCTGCTTCTTCACTCCAAGTAGCGCCAAGAGTGCAATGATGCCGCCTTCGCCATCATTGTCGAAACGCATCGCGAAGTTGACATACTTGATGGTGGTGACAACCAACAAGGTCCATAGGATCAAGGACAACGCGCCTAGCGTTGTTGCTGAGTCCGGATTTGGGCCCGTGAGATTGAGGACCGTTTTCAAAGTGTAGAGAGGGCTTGTGCCGATGTCGCCGAAAACCACACCAAGCGCGGCTAAGCTTAAGCCTGCCGCACCGATTG